>LUZO01000021.1 GCA_001603685.1 Bacteroidales bacterium Bact_23 | reverse complement strand
CGGATTCTTCTGGGGCCTCGTCGGAGGCGTCTGATCGACGATCCCGGCGTCCCCCCGGCGGCGAGAACCGTTATATAAATCCCTAGACGATCCTCTCCTCGTTTCAAGCACTAGGAGGGGTTTTCTTCGGTCAATGACGAGGGCCAGGGGATGAGGCTCCGGGGGAAGGTCGCCTCCGGCCTGGGGGTGGGTCGGTACTACATCTCTCGGGAGGGTTACCGGAGGCAGTTCTCCGAGAGGCTCGGCCTCGACCCGATCCCCGGGACCCTGAACCTGAAGCTCGACGAGCCCTTCTTCCTCGACCCCGTCGGTTCGATCAGGATCGATGGATTTCTCGACGAGGGAAGGACCTTCGGCGCCTGCATCTGCCGCCCCGTCAGGATCGGCGGGATAAGGGGCGCCATCGTCCGGCCCGAGCGGACGAGCTACTCTGCGACCCTTCTGGAGCTCGTCGCGCCCGTCAACTTTCGGGAGGCCCTCGGCCTGTCGGACGGTGACGAGGTGGAGGTGGTCCTGAGAAGTATTAAGGGTGGTGAAGTTACGCTTCTTCCATCAGCAGAGGATCGCTCAACCTGGAGAGCTGGAAGGGAGGATGGGAAATCAATATAAGCTGAATGAGAAGAGCTCATCTCTTCAGCCATCTTATGACGACATCTTTCTCTATCGGGCCTTCACACTTCGGGTACAACGGCCACCTTTGGATAACCCAATAATCATCTTCGACGTCGTCGCACCGCTCGGCCTTCACCCACTCGCCTCCTTGGACGAAAATGATGCAAGAACCCTTATAGGGGATGTCGGCGATCTCCATTACGATCGTATTGCTCTCCTGGACCAGCCCTATCAGATCTGAAGTGCTTATCATCTCACGTATCATTTGTATCTCTCATAAGACGCATCTTCTCATAGATATATAGAGATTATGCAGAGTTCGCCGCGCCAATGAGGTCAGCGAATGGTCTTAATATTTCTTTCCCTAACGTTCTCATAAGATATTCCAGATGCTGTCCTTTTGAGCTGGATCTCGAGGGCTAGCTTTTTGTTGTACCAGGCTCTTGCGAGGAGGGGCTCGATTTCGATCGCCTTATTGTAGCAGGCTATAGCGTCGTCGTATCTTCCGAGCATGTAATAGACGTTTCCCTTGGTGTTCCAGATCAAACCGTTCTCTGAATTAAGAGCTATCGACCTTTCACAGCATTCCAGGGATTCGTTGTACCTCTTCTGAAGGTATAGGATATCGGCCTTGGCGCTCCATGCTTCCCAGCTTTCCGGCTCTTTTTCGATCTCCCATTCCACTATCATCATAGCGCCTTCAAGACCTCTGGCGGAAAGGAGGCGGGAAGCGTTGTTTATAGACTCGCCATCGCCCCTTATTGGGTGGTATTGAGGATCTACTGTCATGAATCACCCTTTCTTACCGAAAGCTATACTGATAGCCTATATAAGCGTTTTGATGATTATGAAATATATCAGGGAGACAAAATTTCTAATTAAATTCCATCCACGTGGTCTTGATAAAGGGGCCGCAGTAAATCGGCGAAGATTGCCCCATGTGGGTAGCAATAAATCAGATCATATCAATGATTGCTATATATCTTAGCCGAGTGAATCTTTATTATAAAAAATATGAATAACAAATAAGCCTTCCGAGTAAGTTTTATAATCGTTCAGGCAATACATGTCAAAGAAGTGGTCAGAGGCGATCCAGTATGAGGGACCTTATCATCATACCGATCGTTCACAGCTCTATAGATATGGGGTCTGCAAAAGAAGGGCTGGAAATAGATAGCATGGCGAAAATAGGAAGAGATAGGTGGGAAGAGAATCAAAGAAGGATCGATAATTTCTGGAATGAGGTTGAAGGGGCGATAGACGCACTTGACTTGAACTACAGCAAAGTCAGAGTCTATCAGGATGGAATGCCGTGCGGTGGGGAGCTTGGAGGAAGGATCGTGAGGGAAGTCGCGGATAAGGGAAGTCGCAACTATCAGATCGTCAGAAGGCTGATCGAGGGGGGCGCTTCCCTGGAGGCGACAGAAAATCCGAAGATGCTCCTGAAGGAATACGAGCATATCAAGCGATTTGCAGACGCGACGACGGAAAAAGAGAAGATGGAGGCAGAGCTCCAGTATGAGCAGATAAAAGAGAAGCTACTCCATGACCGGGACGAATTCATCGCCAGGGCGGTGGATTCGACCTTAAAAGACGGCGAAACGGGGGTTCTGTTCATCGGCGCTGCTCACGACGTGGCATCTAAACTGCCACAAGACATCGAGGTCAAGGGGCTGGGCTGACGCCCTGGCCGCGTCGTCAGGATTTACCCCCAATTTCACAACTCTGGCTCTGTCTGATACCTGGGATTGAAAAGGGCTTTTCTGATGGCGTCTTCAAATGCTAAGACGTCTGAAGAGCGGATGCGGGCGATCCATCCATCAACTTCCAGGTTCAGCTCTTCTCTATCTTTGCCGAATTCGATCTCAGTTCCGGTTTTAACGGAAGCGATCCTATCCAGGTATGTCTCAAAGAGGTCCTCATCGGGCTCCCGTCTCCACAAGAAGATTCTCTCGTTCGTTACATACCAGAATCCCGGCCTCCAGCTCGATATCAGACCCTCGTTGTACCATATATATCCAAATGTTTTATATAATATCACTTCATCTTCAGCTAGGCTCGGACGCCTCTCCATTAGCTGGTTTTTATACCAATTCCTCGTCTCCCGGTCCCAAGCCTCCAACATCCCATAGTCGAGCATCGTCTCTATGCTCGCCAGAGCCGCCTTGAGACTCAGGCCTATAAGAGGAACTCCTGCGACTGTTATTATCAAATCTGCATTAAGTATTACGCCTTTATTAAGAAGCCTGTCCAGGATGTCGACAAGGCCGTAGTCCCTTTCGGGTTTCATCTTCACGTCCCCTTTAGCTGGACGAAGCTGAAGGGCGCCCACGGTCCGGAGAACCGTACAGAAAATCCCTCCCTCTTATCGATCCCGTCAAGGAGGTTGCCGAGGGCATCGACGTTTCCATCGCTCACCAGACACGAAAAGGCTGCGATCATCATCATTCCTTTGTATTTATCCGGAACCCAAGATACCTTCTTTTCGATCTTTATTTCATCGACGAGTTCTTCAATATAAACACCAAACTCTCCGGCGAGCCTGGTCATCTCCTTTATAAGCTCCTCCTTGACCTTCAGACCGAGCTTCTTCTGGTAGATGTACGCCGTTCCTTTTGGCATCTTCTCGATGTCATCCCTCAGCTTCAGTAATTCGGGATCGCACGTTACGATCTTCTCTTTGATTAGGTCCTCGTCACAGAAGATCTGAACGGTGTACTCCGATCTGCCCCTGACCTTTTCAAGCTCTTCTTTCAAAAGGTCGTAGTTTTCTTCTAGCCAGAATCTGACGGAATCGTCGTCGCCTATGAATATGACGTCAAATGAGAAGGGAATTACGGTGCCGAACCTGTCTGTCGCCAGGTCTATTACATAGCTATGCTCCAGAACCCATTCTTTGGCCTTCTCTTCGTCTTTGGTGACGTAAGGCTCAGCAACGCAGGAATGGACGACGGCCGCGATCTCCCCGGAGGGGACGAGGTAAACCCGGCTCTCCTCGATCCCCACATCCCCGAGCTCCGACTCGACGGCGGAGCTGACGACAGAGTAAATATACCTGCCCTCTTTCACGGCTTCGTTCACGTCTCATCAACCTCTTCAGCCCAAGATTCGGGATTCAAGAATTTATTCAGCAGATCCTCCGCCACATCGTCGAGGCTGACAATAACGGAGTTGACGACATCTTCGAGGTCGTTGTCCTGCTTTATCTTTTCTATCGCCTCGTCGAGATCGATGAGGGCCTTTCCCAGTCGTTCTATCTCATCTTCATCGAGCCTGCCCCCCTCGATCCTTCTGATCGCCTGTCTCTCGACCAGATCCTGGATTATCTCGACCAAGGCGACGACGAGCCCGAGCAGACCCTGTTTGAGGTTTTTTTCGTCCACTTCAAGAGCCATTATCCTCTTTTTCGATGATTATCTGAAGGACTCCGTGCTTATACGACCTGTCGACGATCGATTTCGCGCTCTCAGGCAGCTCGACCCTTTTGCACCTATTTCCATCGGATATCTCCAGGACATTTCCGGCAAGCTTCGTCTCTATCGTGCTCTCTTCCAGCTCGGGGAGGACGACGAGGACGAAGATCTGATCACCCTTTTCAAAGACATCGACGATGGGCGCCTTCGTCGGAACGTCCTCAGGCATCTTCACCGATATCTCTCTTGGCTTGCTCGGAGGTCGGCCCCTTCTCGTCCCGCCTCCCAGGGGCCTTGTGGATATGTTGTACTCGACGACAGGACGGCTGCTCCATCCCATGTCTATCCTGTGCTTTATCTCTGCATCGGTCTCTTCAATCTTCTTGCGAAACTCCGGCGAGGTCTTTTCCAGGGTCTTTATAACCCCTCCCAGGCCTGGGAGAAGCTGACCTACTATATCGCCCACAACGCTCCCCCCATTTCTTGCTTCGATATCCTCGATCTTCTTTTCGAGCCTCTTAACCCGCTCTTCGTATTCCTTCCTAAGTTCCGTTTCATCTCTATTTCCGGTATCTTCACTCACGTCTTTCACCTGCCCCTTTATAACGCCGAAGCATTTAACGTCCCTCAATTATCTTATTTTTATTCCGTGTCCAGCCGCATATGGGACAGCCATCGTTGATCAGTCTTTCTTCGCTTACTCGATTTTCACACTCAGGACACTTTGCCTTCTTATGGTATGCTTCCATCCATCCGGGGGCGTTGAGGTTGGTTCCTGAAGGAAGCTCCATCCCATACCTTGCAGCTGTCTCAAAAGAAGAAAGTGTTGCCCTTATTTTTATTCCCAAAAGTTCAGTTCCAGCGACGGAAACTGATATGTCGGCGTTGATCACTATCCCCTTGTCGAGTATCCGGTCCACCACGTCGAGCAGACCTCTATCGCTCACCGGCTCCAGTCCAGTCATTAATGTCCTCTTCTGATATATTTATGTAATTATCTAAATTACTGATTCACCATAATTTTAGTCTTTGATCTTCTCTCGGTGACTTCTCTTTTGTGCCCTTATCTGCAAACGAATTTCCATCCTCTGGGCCGCCCACTTTCTCCGGATATCAAGCAAATTTTTCTTGGAATTCAAGTACCACTCCTGTTTCGTCCTTCTCATTTTAGGTATGATCTCCATCCTGATTTTGAGTTTGTGATCAAGGACCTTCCTCTTATGCTCTGCCACAATAGCTCGCTGTTTTCTCTTGTTCTTGATGACAATTCCCTTTCTCGATGACATAATCCTCACCACTTCGATAATATATCGATCTGACGATATCGCGACCTCGACCGAAACCCTCTCTTAAACGGGAGGTCTTCGTCCTCGATTCCAAGCTTGATGTTATAACTGTATAACGCATTCGAGTAAAATGGACCTTCGACCTCACCGGATCCGTCTCTCAAGCGATCTCCTTCCTGTTCCATATCTTCTAGTATTTTTAATAACTTAAACAAAATTCTGGAGTCTTCTTTATCAACGGAGCATTTCTCTTTTGAAGAGTTCGGATCGAGGCCATCTTCGGTCATATATCCCTATCCCCCCAGAATATCGGTCCTGACGCCCAGGTTCATATCTCTCGCTTTTTCGGCCAGCCTGAGCTGGCGCACCAGATATGCATTATTTTTTTGGTAATCATCATCGTTAATCTCTCCCAGCTCGTAAAGCATCCGATTCTCCTTTAATTTATCCTTAATCTGATCGTACATCTCTTTGCGGGTGAAGTAGAGGATCTGCTCGAAGACCCAGAACATGTCGAAACCTGGAATGGAAAAACCGAGGGTCCGTAACAGGATATCGTCGATCAAAAACATCTATCTGAAACCACCCCGCTTCTTTCCAAGAATCTGGATGTCCACGAAATTGTAGGGGGGCCATGGACCCGAGTACTGGACTTTCAGTGTGTTGTAGTCGCTGGCGAGTCGCCCAACACAATCCGAGAATTCGTCCAGCTTATTCGAATCCACCAAGAACGACGCATTTAAAAGCAGACGATCGCTGAAGAGCTTTAAAGATCTCGAATCCGCTGCAATGCCCAGAAAGCATCTCATAATCACAGACCGGAAATCATCCATCTTCCCGTTAAAGTCTTTTGAGCTTTGAGGAAGCAGAACCTTGACGCCGAGTTCCACCTTTCCGTCTACGGAGTTCATGGCCTTCTTCATCGCCCTGTGCCCGGCCTTCATGGCAAATCCCAGTAATTTTTTATTTTTGAAAACCATGCCGTAAGCTACTGGAAGGACGCTGTACTCTCTCATGACGTGCTCTACAACAGTTTTGTGGACTTTTACGTCCTCTTCGTCCGCCCCGTACTCCTTCATCTTTGAGCTGCTGACCACAGGAGCAAAATCATTGTAATCGAGGGTATAGACTTCGCCCCCGTCAAAGCCGATACTCCCAAAGGATACCTTCTCCTCAGGGGATCTGATTATACAGTACACATACAGCCCTTCTCCTTGACCCTTGGATCTCTCGCTGCTGCTTGCTCTGCCAGACCGCAAACCAGATCACCTGAAGTAGCTACAGATCCTCCACCACGTTACGGTCCGACCTTCGTCGCAGCTCGACCCTTCTATATCCCACGAGGTCGCCCTTGTCGTCGAGAGAGAACTCATATACGCCGAGGATATCCTGAGTATCAGGAACCGCCTTTCTCTCAAGCACCTCGACGAATACCCTCCACTGGTCGGCTTCTTTCGTCATTCCGGTGACGCCCTCAACCTTCTTCTTTAATAGGCTCTCTGCAAGATCGCAGGCGGCTTGGTGCACGTCCAACGCGGACATACTCTTCGTCATCGTAAAATTCACCTTATGGAACGTATATTATGGCGTCTTTGATGCCGTCTTTTTCGACCGGGATGACTTCCACGGGCACCCCTCTCCATTCGCCGATCCTCTTCTTTATGTTGTAGCTCTTAACATCTCTTGCTAACTTGTAGTGCCTGAGAAAAGATGCAAGCCTGCGTCTTCTGGCACGGCTCCCATTTCTGGCTATTGATTCTTCATAAAAAGTGCCATCCGGTTTGAGGCAGAAGTAAAATGTCCTCGTCACCGTCCGGTCACCTTCCTCCGTCTTGGCGGTAACGACGATCGCATCCGTCTCGTTGATCTTCAGACCGGACGGCTTTCTGGTGAAAAGGTCGACTATCTTGTAGACCCCTGCATCTTCGATGACGGCTTTGACTTTATCCACAACTACCACCTACGAAAGCTCGGCAAAGGACTCCCCGACTAACCGTCTCATATTCTCCAACTCTGCGAGATTGCTGGTCTTCGTCCCCAAAACATCCGTACAGAGATCATCCAACCCGATTTCGCCGTGGCCGTTCAAATTCTTCAAACCCTGAGCGATCATTATACACGCCCTGGTTCCCGGCTTCTGGGCATCCGGAATCTTCTCTCTTAGGGACCTTACAAGGGAGACAACCTTGGTCGTCTCTTCAATCGATCCTCCTGTATGCCTTTTGACGATCTCTAGCTCCACATCGAAGCTGTAATACCCCATATATATGCCGACCATTCTGTCCAGGAGGGCGTCCTGAGGCCTGTAAACTCCAGCGTATTCGATGGGATTGCTGGTCAGTATCGCCTTGAACTCCGGATGGACCTTGACGTATCGCTCCTCTCCGAACTTGGTTGGAAGCTCAAGGATCCCCTCCTCGAAGACGGAGAGGAGCACGTTATTTGCGGCGGGCTTCGTCCGAGAAAACTCGTTGTAGATGAGGGTGTAACCGTATTTGCACGCAAGCGTCAGAGGGTTGTCGACCCAGTCGGCCTTCAAAATGTCCCTGCTTTTGAATACGTTGTGAACATATTTGTCTCTCAAGGTCTCCGTCTCCACCTGAGAGTACCCGCCAACCAGATCAGTTGTCGTTATAGAATCATCACCGTTGATCCAGACGACGGGACGACCATACTTCTTCGCAGCGTACATCGCCAGGCTGCTCTTGCCGCATCCGGTGGGTCCGACGATGTGAACAGGATAACCGCTATCGAGCCAAAGTTTTATTCTAAACATCATTTTTTTAATTTCTGACGTCTCCACAAAATAATCGACTTCCGGTATGAGGTAGGCGGCTTCAACCTTTTTGCGCTCCTGATCGAGGTCATAATTGAGATGTGAAGCCCGGGATATTTTTACATCTCGGCGGAGATCGCGAAGATCGAGATTATCCCTTTGGCGGCTCATCTGTTTCTTAACTTTTTCGATCTTTGGCTGATGGACTGACGCCCCTCTTACGGTTCTGGGATGTGTAGCTACGTATCGAATTTTTATCATCTCCATAATTATTATATAATTCATGATGGAGAACTTCAAAAAAATCTTCTATTATGGTTATTTTATCCATAATAGAAATCTTTCAAGTAGTTCTCCATGTCCACCTTTACGAATTCGTCGATCTCTGCCTTGAAATCTCCGACGTTCTTCTGCATCTGTTTGATGCCATCCAGCCGCATTTTCTGACCGGCCTTCTGGATTTCTAAGGCCTTCTTGGTCATGGAACGAGACTCCTTGTCTATGTCGATCCGGATCTCCTCGACACCTTGGTCGAAGTTCTTTAAGGACCTCTCGTTCTCCTTCACCTGGGCATCTATCGCCTTCTGCATCTCGGAGACTCTCGATTGCATATGCTTGATTCCATCCTGGCGCATATTCTGGCCTGCTTTCTGGATGGCGGAAGCCTTCTTGCGCATGGACCGGGACTCTTTGTCTATCTCGATACGGATCTCCTCGACACCTTGGTCGAAGTTCTTTATGGACCTCTCGTTCTCCTTCACCTGGGCATCAATCGCCTTCTGCATATGCTTGATTCCATCCTGGCGCATATTCTGACCAGCTTTCTGGATGGCGGAAGCCTTCTTACGCATGGATCGGGACTTTTTGTCTATCTCGATACGGATCTCCTCGACACCGTGGTCGAAATTCTTTCTAGACCTCTCGTTCTCCTTCACCTGGGCATCAATCGCCTTCTGCATATGCTTGATTCCATCCTGGCGCATATTCTGACCAGCTTTCTGGATGGCCAAGGCGTTCTCAAGCATGGATCGAGACTCTTCGTTAATGGCGGCCTTCTTTGCTAAGACACCGTTGACGCCGACCTGAATATTTACCGTTGGCAGCTTTTCTGCAGATGCTTCTTTGGGAGAAGCCATTTCAGCCTCCATGGGGGGCACCACAACTTCAGCCCTTGCTACTTCAGAGATTTCAGTTGGATCAGCCATTTCAGATGGCTTTGCCGGACTTGACAAAGGGGACGTCTCTTTAATCATCCTTCTGGCTTCGAATATTGCCTCTGCAAATTGAGATTTAGTCGAGAGGCCCGTAGTGTCGACTTCAAGGTCGATCGCCATCGCTTCGAGCTCTCTGCGAGTATACTTCGCCATAAGCTCGTCTGGAAATTCCTCCATAATTCCTCCAAAAATAAATTAATGGGGGAGGCAGAAGGCCCGACTATGCCGGGATCTCCGGAGCTACGCCTATCGAAGCCTGCTCAATCTTGGCCATCTCTTCTGCATAGTGGAGGTAGGTGTCCACTGAAGCGACTACGACCCTCGCCTCGACGGTCAAGATCTCGATGCCTACGAGAGAAACTCTCGCCCACGCATCGACGACTACGCCCTTGTCCAGTATCCTGTCAAGAACCTCTGCCAGGCTGGAGACGTCTGGATTCTGCGATGCCATTTTTTATCACCTCTTGTTTTATGCCGGAATCTGCGGAGCTACGCCTATCGAAGCCTGCTCAATCTTGGCCATCTCTTCTGCGTAGTGAAGATAGGTATCCACTGAAGCGACTACGACCCTCGCCTCGACGGTCAAGATCTCGATGCCTACGAGAGAAACAGTATCCTGTCAAGAACCTCTGCCAGGCTGGAGACGTCTGGATTCTGCGATGCCATTTTTGTCACCTCATTACATGCTTCCGTTTATTATTTGCGGAAGATAGCTTTGCCGTAGGGTGGGCAGACGGGATTACATGGACCTTATCTTGAGGTCCATGCCACAATATCCGTCTCGCCCTTGGACCTCATATGCGGAGGAAGAGCTATCGCCTTGGATGATGAAAGACGATTGCTCCGTATCTGACGCCCGGATACTTAAAGTTCGAATAATTGTTTATAACTTTTGATCTCTCATATGTTGTGTCTGTCTCTTATACACATCTCCGAGCCCACGAG
>LUZO01000020.1 GCA_001603685.1 Bacteroidales bacterium Bact_23 | reverse complement strand
GGCTTACTTCATCATAATAAAAAGCTTCCATCCTGAAGCAAGACTTTAAAATTATATAAAATATCAGTTACAGCTTTACTTATTAGCATTTTACATCAGACTATATTTACCATTACCAAATACAGGAACTTGTCAACCTCAAACTAATCAGCATAATACAAAAAATAATACGCCTCCACATTATCCAGATAGGCGCCGTCGAAACCGGCACCAATGATTTTCTTCATGTACGAATTGTCGTTACCGTAGATAATCTCCTGCCAATCCTTTTTCCAGAACTTAACCCAAAACTCATCATCATAACCTTCGTATTTCTGTTTTATCCACAACGGATGATGCAGACCCCAGTTCTTTTTCCAGTAATAGCGAAAACTTTCAGCCGAACCGATGTTGATATAGGAGATAACCAGCCGTTTTCCGCCATTGGCCTTTACCTTCAACCGATTGACTTCGGAAGAGGTAAATTCTTCATCATTAAAGAAAAGATCCGTTAAAACCAGATCAAAATTGGTGGCTGAAATGGCTTCAATCATCTCCTCTTTCGAAGCGAACTCCTCATTATTGATAAGATAGAGATAATTCCGTGCCTGTTCCAGTCTGGTGATGTCGTTTCCGTTTTCATCCGGAACAGTGTCGGGAATGTGCCTGTAGTGGTAGTTATCTTGCGTTCTTACAAAAGCGATAAAACCCTCGTTATAATTCCCGGAGTATGCATCACTGATATCCGCATCGCCGGTAACATATTCGGATACCATTACCTTTTTCGTCGGTTTCAGCAACCGAAGCATGGAAATCCGCTCACGGTCAGGAACATATCCACCATTGTAATAAAGCTCCTCAACCCCGATCCCGTCGATTGCCGACAGGTAAGATGCGTTCAGCCCTTCTTCCGGATTCAGGTTATTGAAGGCCAGTTCAATACCGTTCTGAGGGATAATAATGAAATCCGGGTTAAATCCTTTGGCGTATTTCGAAATATCCATCACGAAATCCTGCATTTTGCCGGCTGCAATGTCGGATCGCCTCTCCTTTGAACAGGAAAGCATAATCAGCGAAAAAAATATTATGGCAAGCGACTTTCTCATTATCGAAATGTTTCCCGATTCTGATAACGCATTAAAGTCATATAAAATTATCCGTTTTCAGTTTCCGGTATGCCTTCAGATACTTATTCAGGCGATTTACATCATTTTCATTTAGTTCGTTCAGTCGTGTTATATCCATATTGTCGAGCAGGTCGTTAAGCTTAACCTTTACGGCAACCGGATTTTGCAGGACTCTATCCATAAACTTCCCGTAATCCTCATCTTCCGGTGTTTTTGTCAGGCATTTCAATACCTCAATTATTTCATCCGAGAAGCCTGCTTTTTCAAGGTCTTCAAATGTAACTCCCCCATCTTCAACCACATCATGCAACAGGCCGCAGATTTTCTCAATTTCGGTTTCGCCTCTCTGCATTACGCGGATGGGATGCAGGATATAATCGGCACCCGCCTTGTCTTTTTGCCCTTTGTGCGCTGCCAGGGCAATTTCAAAAGCCTTTTCCAGTGTTGCCATAAGGAATTTCCATTGGTATTTATCCTACTCCTTAATCAGTTCTCCAGTCGATCGGGGGGATACCGGCCTGCTGAAGGATATGGTTGGTTTGCGAGAAGTGCCGGCATCCGAAAAACCCGCGGTAAACGCTTAAGGGCGACGGGTGGGGCGCTTCCAGGATATGGTGCTTTGAGGCATCAATAAGCGCCTTTTTCTGCCGGGCATAATTGCCCCATAGAAGAAATACCAGGTTTTCCCGACCGGCCGAAAGGGATGAGATTACGGCATCGGTAAAGGTCTCCCACCCCTGCCCCTGATGCGATCCCGCCTGATTGGCCCTGACGGTGAGCGTAGCGTTCAGCAGCATCACTCCCTGATCGGCCCACTTCGTTAAATCGCCCGACAACGGATAGGGGATTCCCACATCGGTTTGCAGTTCGCGGAAGATATTCTGAAGCGATGGCGGAAATGCTATGCCTGCCGGCACCGAGAAGCAGAGCCCGTGGGCCTGCCCCGGACCGTGATACGGATCCTGCCCAAGCAGAACCACTTTTACTTTATCATAGGGTGTACGGTTGAAGGCTTCGAATATCTTCGGGCCGGGCGGATAAATGGAATAGCTTTTCTTCTCAGAAACAAGAAACCCCTTTAAAGCTAAAAAGTAGGGTTTCTGAAATTCCGGAGACAAAATATTTTTCCAGCTCTCTTCAATTTGAGGATTTATTTCCGACATCAGGGATTACTTTTTGACTTTTCAAACATAAACAATATAACCCGGTTTTAAGAGTTAACTTAATACAGATTATTTTTGCAAAAAATTGTTATTAACAAGTAAAAGTATGAAAAA
Organism: Bacteroidales bacterium Bact_23; assembly: GCA_001603685.1. Lineage (GTDB taxonomy): Bacteria > Bacteroidota > Bacteroidia > Bacteroidales > Lentimicrobiaceae > Lentimicrobium. The sequence goes on along the minus strand of LUZO01000020.1, from coordinate 5,980 downwards.
AATTGTTGTATTCCTGCTGGTTGTATTTTCTTTCAGCATCCTTATATCTTCCTGCAAGTCGAGTCAGAAATGTGCTGCCTACGGCGAGGCTAACAGATACAAGATTGAGAGAAACCGGTGATGCGTTGAATCACTAAATTGCAGCCTGTGTTAACACATGGGCTTTTTTTGTTTGTTACGGCACATAGTTTGTGTACTTTTGCCTTACTTTTTCCAATAAAATGAACCGGGGGATTCTGATATTTCTGTTTTCGTGGCTTTTGCTGATGCCTGGTCTGCTTCATGCACAGATTGATGCCGAATACGACACCATTGGCGACAATCTACTGATGCGCAAGGAGATGAATGGCAGTATCATTCTGCATACCAACGGATGGGGCCTGGGTTTCAGGGTTGGAAAGAGCGAGAACATCTTCAAAAAATGGATGTTTGAAGCCAATTTGCTCGAGATGAAAGACAGAAAGGAGATTAAGTCTATCAATCCGTTTTTCACCAATACCCGGAGTTATTATTACGGAAAGCTTAATGTTATATACCTGTTGCGTGCCGGCGGCGGAATGCAGCACATGCTTAACCGCAAGCCCTACAATGGAGGGGTCGAGCTGCGGGCATTCTATTCCGGCGGATTGTCGGTTGCATTTGCTAAACCCGTTTACCTGAACATCATTAAAATTGATGAAGCATCCTACCGCTATATCACAGTGATTGAACAGTATGACCCCGACAGCCATTTCCCGGACAACATATACGGGCGGGCCTCTTTTCTGAAAGGGTTCAATCAACTGAAACCCTACCCGGGCATCTATGCCAAAGCAGGCCTAAATGTGGACTTCGGAACGCTGAATCAGAAACCCAAGACCGTGGAAGCAGGAATAGCGCTCGACCTTTATGCAAAACCGGTTCCGGTCATGGCATTCCAGGATCCGAATTATTTCTTTCTGACGCTGTATATCAGTGTTGGCATCGGAAAGAGATACGACTGATTTCCATTTTTTAATCTTTCAGGAAATAATCTCTCCCCTCCCCTGCGCTAACCACTTCATTCTTTCGGGTGACATATAAATAAGGAGTAATCACTTCCCGTCCTGAGCAATCGCATAAAACTCCGGCCTATCAGAGTATAATCAAAGCCTCACGCCGGAATCAGGCATTTTCACACGAATAAAAATTACAAAATAGCCGGGACGGTTTTATAAATTTCAATCGTTAATGCCAATGGTTAAATCATTCAGAACAATTGAGCAAAGAGATAATTGGTCCGCTATATTTCGCTAACCGCTATAACTGGACTGTTATACTTTCCAGTCGGTATTCTCTGTCAAAAGGCCAAAACCTACCGCCGAAGGCAAAAAAATCCGGCTGAATCATCGGCCGGATTTTTTTATCGGTTAAGGAAGCTTACTTCCTGATAATTATCTTTTGGGTAGCCATCATACCATTAACTTCGATATGCAGCATATAAATGCCATCCGGCAGAGTGCTAAGGTCGAAACGGCTGATAATGCCGGCATCTACCCTTTCCTCTCGGCTGATTCTGGTTTTGCCAAGCAGGTCGTAAACCTGAATTCTGGCAACGCCATCTACATTATTCTTCATACGGATGGCAACGAAATCGCTGGCCGGTGAAGGATATACGCTCAGGTTGCTGAGTGCGGTTGAAGGATCATCGATTCCCAGAGCCACGCAACGGAAATTTCTGGTTTCGCTCCAGTCGGCGGTATCGCGGCTGCTGATGGCATTGACTCTCCAGTAATAAACTTTGGCGCTATCGAGTACATGCAGGGGAACTTTAAATTGCTCGTCGCCTGTTGAACCGGTAGCTTCAAGGGTATAGGTTCTTGCATTCTTGAACTCAGAATTATTAGCAAGCTGAAGCTGATACTTCAGAACACCGCTTAATTTCTTCCAGGTGAGTGCGGGCTGCAGAACAACATTGGTTGCATTGTTGGCAGGATTTACCAGCGAAACTGAGTTTACGGTCTTAAATGTGCGTGTAGCTGAGAAGAGGGTATCTTTAGCATGAATGGCCGACATTTTCCAGTAGTACTGTGTTCCGAACATCAGGGTATCGGGCTTGATGCGGGTAAGGTTTCCGGCAACATTATACATATCATAATGGAGCATTTCAGGCTCAGTTGACAGGTAGATGTAGTACCTGTTGATTCCTTTCACAGCGGTCCACTGAAACTCGGTATCAGGAGTAAGATCGGTGGCGTTGTCGTTGGGCTTGCTCAGGTTGAAAGTGCTGGTAACTGTAAAATAGGTTGCAGCAGTCCAATCCGAAACATCTTCAGCATGCCTTGCCCTTAACCTTACATAATGACCGGTTCCGAACAGCAGGTTTGAGGTATTTGCCTCTTTAAGCGTACCGTTTACCGAAGTGATGTATGCAAACGGGCTATCAAAGGTTGCAGCCGTATCAATCTGATAATCAAAATGGCTCAGTCCGCTGATGGGGTCCCATTGCAGCAGCACATTAGCATCAACATTGTTTGCATTGTTTGCAGGCCGGCGTAGTGTAGGTCTGACAATTACGGTGAATGAGCGGGCTTCGGTCCATTCCGACATCCCGGTTGCATCCACTGCTTTCACCCTCCAGAAATAGGTTGTAGCAAACTTGAGTTCAGCCATCTGCGCACTACTCAGGTCGGTTGTAAATTCAACCGGACCGGTAAACTCCTCGTCGAGGCTTAATTGCACAACATAATGCAGGCCAACAGTACCAACAACAGGATTCCAGTCGAGCAGAACATTCGGAGCTACCCCAGTCTGATTGTTCAGAGGAGCCACAAGTTCAGGGGTAAAAAGTGTGGGTGCGCCTACAGACACCGAGAAACCGATAACAATAAGCAGCAGTGACAAATATATCTTTTTCATTTTTCTTGGGTTTTTCTGATTTACTAATTTCAGCCGCAAATCCGGCATTCATCTAATGTTATTTTGTTACAACAAATTTGGCAGTTTTAACAGATGAACCTTCAGAAACCTGTATGAGGTAAGTTCCGTTTATAAGGTCGGATGCCGGTATTGTCAACTGATGTACTCCAAGTCCGGGTTTGCCGAAGTTTACACTCTTAACAAGGGCTCCCTTCAGGTTGTAGATATTGGCCTGTACTGCAGAATTTCCTGACAGATCGATTCTGAAATTAACTTCGGACTGAACGGGGTTAGGATATATTTCGAGGCTTGCTTTAGAAACCTTCGGTTTGCTTCCATGCTCATCGATTCCTACAAATTTACGATTCTCGAAAATACCGTTTCCGTGTGATGCAAGGTAGATGGCGCCATAGTTGCTAATGCCCGGAATTCCTTCAATCCACGGCCTGCTTACTGTCTGCTGACGAACCATCATAACCGGAATTTCGCCAAGTCCGTCATTTTCTTCGGCCCACTCCGGATTTGATCCCGACGATTCGGTTGTAAAGATACCACGCTCGGTGCCAAGGATGACTCTGTTTGTGCCATTCATTTCGATCAGGCTTGAATAAACAGGCATTGCCGGCAGGTTGCCCTGGAAAGGAGTAAAGTCAGGGAACTGAGCAAGAGCATTCTTCGAACGATATACATAATCGGTGTTGCCATAGTTACCAAGGGTAACGATAACATGGCTGTCGTCGTTGGGGTCAACAGCCACCGATGTGATGTAGCGGCCGTTGAAATCCTTAACCACACTGTTTGATACTATACAGCCTGAGCTGCGGACATCGGCTCTGATTGAGTCGTAGGCAAGCGCCAGGTTGGCAATTCTGACCAGTTTTCCATCGGTGGTACCAACAAATACATAGTTGGCATCCGATGAATAGGCAAGACATGAAGGAGTACCGGTAATATTGGCGATGCGGTCCCATGAAGGAAGCTTGCTGAAATCAAGCACATTCCTCGACATGTAAACTGCATTAAACATTCCGACAAAGAACTTGGAAGAAACAGGATCCTTAACCCTCAGCGAGTCGCCTTTTGCCAGAGGAGCGGTAAGTGTATGGTAGAAGGGGAACTGTGAGTTTTTGCTGGCCAGCTTCAACACCTCTCCGGCAGGATAGCTGGTTTTTGCAAAGAAAGTAATGCTATCGCGCGAATGCGGGTTATTGAAATTTTCCCACAGCCTGAACGGAGTCATAAATACGCCGGTATTGTTATTGGTAATCTCTTTTCCGTAAATAAACTCGTTGGCCGGTGAAACTCCCAGGTCGTTCGATCTTACAAGGTTTCCGCCTGTTGACGAATAAAATACCGCTTCAGGGTTTATCATTGAGAATTCAACCGAACCGCCAACAAAAGTGGGCAGAATTACATTCCCGGTTTCGGGGGTATTTCCCTTGCGATCCAGAAAAACAACGCCGTTGCCCTGTGTTCCGCCTATAGCCCTGCCTTTATCGTCAAATCCTACGGTATAGAACATGGATGTGCGGTAATTCTTATTCAGCGATTTGCTGGTTAAAAAGTTATTCTCCGTTGAATAAATACCTCTGTCGGAAGCAGCATAGATATTCTGGCCATTGTTTTTGTTGACGGCTATCTGATGGAAATAGATACCGGCCTGACCGGCGGTAATCTGATTCCACTCATAAAAACCGGTTTCAAGTATTTTCTTACCTTCCCAGATATTGACTCCTCCGAGATAAATCAGATCGGGGTTGGTGGGATGAACGGTGATTGAAGCTGCATAATCGCCATAATGTGCAGTGTTGGCAGCATTTCCAAACACATTGAAAATGGTGCTTGCACCCGGTCCTACAATTCTCCATGTTTTGCCTTTATCCTTCGAAACATAAACGCCTTTCAGCTGTCCCGGCAGAGTTAAAACAAGAGATCCGTCAGAAACGAGCACTGCGTACAGGGTATTTTCATGTGAAGGAGCAAAAGCCACTTCGATGTGCTGGATGGCAGTATTGGGCAGGCCATCGGGTTCGCTGCCGGTTGAACGCAGTACAAAGTTATCGTAAGCCCCGTTTTCCGACACATAAAGCATTTCATCAACAACAGCAGCGATTGCACCGTCGGAGGCCATTTTCACTTCACAGGCAAAACCATCAAGTTTCTGGCCGTTATTATCCTTGGCAATCTTCCAAGTTTCGCCGCCGTCGGATGAATATTTCAGGCCTTTTGCAGTGGCAGCAACAACCCTGTTGTTGGCTCCTGCAGCAACTTTATTTACAAAAGCCCACTCGGCCTCCTGGTTGTTCGAACCGCCCGGATCGGTTGATGCCAGTCTGGTAAAGTTGGTTCCGTCGGTTGATTTGTAAATTCCCTGTCCGATAAATCCGCTGAACATGTTGAGGCGCTCGCTTGAGAAAGTTTCGCCGGTTCCAACATAAATTTCTCCGCCCGGAGCCTGGTCGATGCAGCTTACATTTAAAATCACTCCGCCGGTTTCGAGCTGGTTCCAGGTAAGCCCTCCTGTTGTGGATTTCCATAAACCACCGGAAACACTTCCTGAAAGAATCGTTCGTCCGGTATTATCCCTGTTATCGATGATAATTGCCCTGGTGCGTCCTGCAAAATTATCAGGACCCATCGACGACCAGTTCAGGCCGATAGCCCTTGAGTTTCTCATCCCTGATGCCTGGTTTCTGGCTTTTATTACATCAGCAGGATCAATTTTTCCGGTAATCTGGTTGTTCCGGATCTGACTCAGATAATCCCGGCCGTTTTCCTGTCCTCCGGTAAAATCTCCGGTAACAACACTACTGACCATCTGCCTGAATGTACCTGATGTTGTCAGAAAAATCGTTCCGACCCCAAAAATTAAAGCGAGAAAGCCAAAGAGTAATCTTCTGTTTTTCATATTCTTGTAGTTTATGGATATTACATTTTCAAGTCCGTAAAATAGCGGCACAATTTACGCCTTTTTCAGAGAACCACAAGATTCTCACTCATTTTTCGTAACAAAATTAAACCAAAAGTCTCATTCCTGAGCAACTTTCAGTAAATATTTTGCAGCATAATTTCCTGCCGGTATCCGGCGGCAAATGTAGAAGAA
>LUZO01000019.1 GCA_001603685.1 Bacteroidales bacterium Bact_23 | reverse complement strand
GAGCATAATAAAGCCACTGTTTGTTAACACCACCTCTTGGGTGAACTTTGTAAATATGTTGATTAAGGACACCGACAGGTCCGTTCCAAATGGTTGGTCCAAATGAAACGCCTTTGACTCCAGCCCATGCAAAAAGGAGATCACCGGGGTTTACAAGCCAGTCCTCGTTCGGCTTTCCCTGAAAATAGCTGAATTGTTTTGAGCCATTGAGATTCTGTATCCGAATAATTGGAAGCCCAGAAGTTTTCCAATCTCTCGGAGTAAATCCATGACCGTTTGAAAAACGGCAGAGTTCTGCAATTTTGACCAACGGCAATTTCTTTGATGCCATACTTGTTACTCCTGTAAGCTCGGCCCTCGCTCCATATGAATTCTTCTTTCTTTCATCACTCACGACCATTTCGAGGACTTCCTCGGAATGGCCTTAAAAACTGAAAGATGAAAGCGAGCTATCTGCCCTCCTTCTTTTTCCCATGCCCCAACTGCTTCGCAGCCTCCTCCAACTGCTGGATGGATTCCTCCTGCCCAAGGGCTTCCTTGTGCTCACGGCGGCGCTCGGCGAAGCGGTCGTATTCGGCCCTGGCGAAGTCTTCGGCCTCGTGCCTGCTGACGCTGCCGGCGCCGGGGAGGACGCGGCGTTCGTTGAAGGCCAGGAATTCGTCGAGCCTGTGCTCCCAGTCCTTCATGAAGACCTGCTTGCGGCGCCGGGCCTGGTCATCCGCGAAGTCGAGCCACATGACGACGATCCGGTTCAGCTCGTCGATCTCCGCCTCCTTCAGGTAGTTCTTGGCGATGGTGACGTCGGTCTTGCGGACCTCCCAGGCCTTCCAGGCCGTCAGTCCCATGTTGGGCAGGACATGGTTGGCCCGGCTGCGGACCAGCTCCGCCGCCGTCATGCCCGTGGCGGCAAAGTGGAGCTTGTTCTGGATGACACTGAAGAACTTCGCAGTCTCCGACCAGGATGGATCATAATCACCGGCCATGGCGAAGATTTCTTTCACCCGCAGGTACATCCGGCGCTCGCTGGCGCGGATGTCGCGGATGCGGGCGAGCATCTCGTCGAAATAGTCGGGGACGGCCGAGCCCGCCACGGGCGGATTCTTCAGCCTTTCGTCGTCCATGACGAAGCCCTTGACGATGTACTCCTTCAGCCTTTGAGTCGCCCAGATCCGGAATCGCGTGGCGATTGCGCTCTTGACGCGGTAACCGACGGAAATGATCATGTCCAGGTTGTAGTACGCAAGCTTCCGTTGGACCTGCCTCGTTCCCTCCTTTTGAACCGTCAAGAATTCCTTGACAGTTGCCTCCGGGCTCAATTCTCCCTCGTCGATAATGTTCTGAATATGCAGGCTTATGTTCTGCTTGGTGGTCTGGAAAAGTTCCGCCATGATCTGCTGCGTCAGCCAGACCGTCTCGTTTTCCAGGCGGACCTCCAGCTTCACCCGGCCGTCGTCGGTCTGGTAGACCAGCAATTCCCCCCGTCCGCTTGCTTCGGGCTCCGGCTTGCGGCCGGTCACTTCCGGCGGCTTTCGTTTCATCGCTCGATCTCCTTGAGCATGACGGCCATTTTCGCCCGGACCTCCGCCAGTTCCCTCTCCAACTGGTCGATCTCCTTCTGGACGGCGTCGATGTCGATCTCCGCCTCCTCCTCGAAGGTGTCCACGTAGCGGGGGATGTTCAGGTTGAAGTCGTTCTCCCTGATCTCGTCGAAGAGGGCCAGATGAGCGTATTTCTCCACGTCCCGGCGGGCCTTCACGGTCTCCACGATCTTCCGGATGTGCTCGTCGGAAAGGGCGTTCTGGTTCTTCCCCGGCAGGTACTCCC
>LUZO01000018.1 GCA_001603685.1 Bacteroidales bacterium Bact_23 | reverse complement strand
CGACAGAAGGGATATAACCAGTAAAGCAATTAGTTTTTTCATTGAAATGAATTGATCTGTAATCTGTTACAAATAAAAATAATGATAAAAGAAATTCCCGGCCTTTCGGGCCGGTAAGGAGTCCGGAAAATGCCGTAAAGGTTTTTAGCGGGCAGCTATGGTCTCAATCTCAACAAGAACGCCAAGAGGCAGGCGAACAACACCGTAAGCGGCGCGGGCAGGCGAGTTTTCGGGATAATATTTTCCGTAAACCTCATTCATGGGAATGAAATTATCCATATCCGACAGCAGACAGGTGCATTTTACCACATCGCTATAATCGTATCCGGCAGCCTTCAGAATGGCACCGATATTTTTCATAACCTGTTCGGTCTGCTCCCTGATTCCGCCTTCAACAATTTTTCCGGTAGCGGGATCTATGGGAATCTGGCCTGAAATGTACAGAACTCCGTTGGTTTCAACTGCCTGGCTGTAAGGGCCTACCGCCTTGGGCGCATTTTCGGTGTGAATGATCTTCTTCATGATGATATTTTTAAAAGAATGGTTTTGAATGTTTTCTGACGGAATAATTCCCTGAAGGGTCAAAATTAGTTATTTTCGGCTAAAAACAGCCGCCGGAAGCAAAAACATTTGATGGAATCTGTTTTTCAGACCATTATTTTCTATGGTAAAGCCCGCCGGCCATCCTCACAGGCTGCGGCCGGAATGAAGATCCTGTTTTTGGGCAATGCCAATCCGCCATAATAATAAAGCAGCGGTATCCGGAAGGGTACCGCTGCCTCAATCGAAAACCAGTTATTCTTAACGGTTGATCATCACCTTGCGGCTTACTCTGCCCCGGTTGTTCTGTACGGTAACTATATAGATGCCGGCAGCCAGGTTTCCTGCCTCAATGCGGCAGATGTTCGGGCCGGCTACGGTGGTGCGCAACAGGGTACTTCCCTGCAGGCTGCTGACCGTGACCTCGCCTTCGATGGCGCTGCTGCTCACCAGATAAATATCCCTGCCGTATGAATAAATCATCAGATTGCCGGCAGTAGTCTGCTCTTCGATGCCTACTGTTCCGGTTATCAGCTGGAAACGGTTGGGATCATCGCCATTCTCAGCGGTGAATTCGTAAACCGGATTATCTTTGAGCGACTGAACGGTTCCGGTTTTCAGGTCATTGATAAACAGCATCATGCCTGGATACACCTCCTCATACTGCGCTTTGAGGGTATAATTGCCTGAAACATTTTTCACAAAGCCAAGCGGTATCAGCGAACCCGTAGAAAGTGAAGGCAGTGTATTCACCGACAGTTTGCGGCCGTCGGCGGTAGTATAGAACTGAGGTGCAAAGCCTTTTAGGAAGCCGGCATCGAATTGCGGGTCGAAACCTTCGGTAGCGGCGGGGTTCACATTGATGATAAGGTGCTGCCTGGTACCTGTTTGCGACTCGCTAACGGTAAGCTGTATGTCGTGCTGCGGGGCGGCCGGCTGGTAGGCGTCATCATGCGTGCGCTGGCCGGGTGAGAACAACAGCGTGGCAGAAGGCTCCAGCGCCTGAACGGCAAAACCGGCTCCGGCGGGGATAACCGCTCCCGGATAAAGTTCATTGAATGAACCATCTTCGGTATTCCACACTTTGGCAATGGCAGCGATGGAGCTTCCCGTATAATTCCAGGGGATTGAAGCAGTATAGGGATTTCCGGCAAGATACCATCCATCACCCTCGCCTTTGGTCAGGGTTACGGATACCTCACCGCTTCCCAGCTCACCCGAAACGGTTTTCACAGCCGAGGCTGCAAATCCGGCAAGGTATGACGCACCAGGAACGGCTTCGGTTTCAAACTCAGGAATCCATACTCCGCCTTCAAAGCGTGCCGAGATCCATTTGCCCGACGGCTCATTCCACTTCATCAGGCCATCGGCCAAGCCGATGAGCTCGGGTTCAAAAGCGGCCTGAACCGGCAGCGCCAGCGAATTCCAGCCCTGATTTCCGGCGGCAGGCGAAGCAACCAGTTCAATGGTAGCTTCAAGTGCATCCTCGTGGTGGATAAGCGAAGCCTGACCGTTTCCGTCAGCTTTAAGTATCAATCCATCTGTTCCTGCATGATTTACCAGTTCGTTATTCACGGTAACCTTTGAGGCGGGTGCCAGGGTGAGGCTTGCGCCGGGATGAATGTTGATACCGCTGATTTCAAGGCTGCCGCTTACAATCGGCTGATTGGCTGCGGGCAATATTTTTGCCGAAGCGTCAGCAGCAGGAACCTCTGTACGCCAGTTGCCGGCGGTATTCCAATCAGTTCCGGTGCTGCCTGTCCAGTAATTCTCTGCGGGAGCGCCGCCGATGTTATCGAGCGCCAGAGACGCTGCTCCATTGCCTTCATATACAAAAGCAATCCTGATCAGCTTTCCTTTATAGCTGTCCAGATTCAGCAGAACCGGGGTTTCAAAATCGTTTCCGGCAGTTTCAGGGCTGTCCATTAACAGAATGGGGCGCCACACGCCGGCATCAAGAACATTAACATAGAACCGGGTTACTTCGGGGCCGTCGTTTATGTATTTAACCCTGAAATAAAGGTCGGTGTTGCCGGTTTCCGGAATCTGAACCTCGCCGGTGACAAGCCAGTTAAAGTTCGCAGCCTCACCGTTGATGGCAGCAGAACGGCCTCCTTCATAGATATATCCGGCTCCCTGGCCATTGAATGATCCGGGGGTGCAAACAAACCATGAATCATTGCCTGCCGGTTGCAGGTTGTTACCGTTTAGTCCGCCATCTTCTGCAGTATTATACATTACTTCCCAGCATAGAAAGACATCTTCCATAGATTCAAAGGTCTCTTCCCAGGGGGTTCCTGAATAGCAAAGGGTCGAAAATCTTAACGGTCCGGCCCAGTGGCTGTGAACATCCTCATCGCAGGCGCCGCGGACAAAAACATCGTAGATGGTATTGGCATCCAGATTTTCAAGCGCAATATTTTGTGAAGTTACTCCGGATATCACGGTTCCTTCGCCATGAGCAAAGCCTTTCGGGCCATACTCAACATCCCATGCGGTGGCGGGTTCCACAGCAATCCAGCTTATATTTGCCGTTGACGAAGTGATGTCAGCAACCTGAAGATCTTCGGGCGGAAAACAATAAACGGGATTTTCAATCAAAAACTCGTCGATAAAGAGGTTGTTTCCATGTTCGCTGATTCCTTTTATAACAATATAGGTAAGCTTATTGTAGAAGTTTTCAGGCAGTTCGAAAGCATATCTGTACCATCCCGGCTTATTCTCCTGCGGCGACAGCACCATTGAGCGGTGAATGGTTCCGAGCAATGTGGCAAAACCGGTATTGGGTGAGTTGTTGACATATACCTCAACTTTATCGGCAACATCCGTAAGGGCATCATCGCGGAACATATAGAACCCGATTTCGTAATTATCGCTTCCGAACATTACCGGCGGTGAAACCAGCATTCCGGCTGTTCCGGCAGCATATTCGCGGCTGTTGAAGCGCGCCATGGCATCGCCCGACTGTGGTTCACATACGGGATTGGTTCCGGTTTCCTGCCTGTCCCAAACGCCAACACCGGTTCCTGACAGTTTCTTGTTGTCCCACGACGAAGGGGGAAACTCTTCGCCATCAAAACTCTGAAGATACGGAAAAGTAACAATTGGCTCTTTCTGGGTTGTGGCCGAAGTAGTTATTCCTGATGAGTATTCATTGTCTTCATTGTACGACCAAGCTTTGTAAAAATAACCTGTATTGCTCAGCAACCCGGTATGGCTGAATGCGGTAGCATCGCCTTTGTAAAGTACAATACTTCCGTCATCAAGGGTTTCGCCAACCTCATATACAACGGTATGCTCCGGAACAGCGGCAACATCCGTGGTATTCCATGCAATCATCACATCCTGGTTTTCGGCATTTTTCACCCAGTTGAGGTTAATCTGAGTGTTTGAGGCGGCCAGCGCAGTGAAAGCAACGGGATTATTCACATTGATCATGTTGTTGAGGGTTTCGAGCAGCGCCTTGTGTGCATTCACCCTTCCGGTTCCAAGTTTTCCGGTATAGCCGGGATTTACGGCGTAATGATCATCGGTGGTATTGCGGATAATATCGGCAATCAGAGTCGGGGTAAGCTGGCCATAAGCCAGTGACACCATCAGTGCGGCGATGCCTGAAACATGGGGGCAAGCCATGGAGGTTCCCTGATAAAATCCATAGTTATTGTTGCGCCAGCACGAAAGAACTCCGCGCGGGGTAACATAATCGGTTTCTCCGCCGGGTGCCGACACATCAACCCATGTATCGTAATTTGAATACCAGGCTTTTTTATCCTGATTGGTGGTTGCGGCAACAGCAAAGCAACCCGAGTAGCAACCGGGATACCACTGACCGGATACTCCGTCGTTTCCGGCAGCAAAAATGGTAATACCGCCATCCTTAATGGCGTCGCCGCCACCGTTCAGGTTGAAGTAGTCAATTGCATCAAGTACAGCCTGTTCGTAGAAATTGGGTGATCCGTATCCCCATGAGTTTTGCGAAATGGCAGCTCCATTGTCGGCGGCATAAACTGGTGCCAGGTGAAACCCTCCCGAGCCAAAGCCTGAGGGCGGAAACACCTGACAGGTCATCAGCTTTACGCCGTCGCCAGCTCCCGAACCACCGGCAACACCCGACACTCCGTTTCCGTTGTTGTTTACAGCCGCCACAGTACCGGCAACATGTGCGCCATGGTCGCCGGCGGTAATATTTGGAGAGTTGCCGTAAAAGTTATATCCGATATTTTCCCACATATTGGCAGCCAGGTCGGAGTGAGTTGGCGGAACGCCCTGGTCAATAATTGCCACAATTACCTCAGGGTTACCTTTGGTAATTTCCCATGCTTCGGGCAGGTCAATGTCGCAATCGGGGGTTCCGCTCTGCTGACCCGTGTTGTGGTAATGCCACTGCTCGCCAAAGCGGGGGTCGTTGGGGGTCCACTCCGTACCGCGGAAGCTGAAATCCTCCGGCGCTCCTGATGGCGTTGTATTGGCAACCAGTACCTTAACATACTCGGGCTCAGCCACAAGCACATCGCCCAGTGCTGCATATTCCTTAACAAGCTCAATTACATCGAGGTTTTCATCGAAGTAGAGGGTGTACCACAAATGAAAGCCCCAGGCGCGGTGACGATCTTCGAAACTGCGGTTAAGTGCCGGCGAGCTGAAAGTCTTCTGAAAATCAGATACCCCATAGCGGTGGTTAAGACGGTCGATGGGATCAATGCCAAAAACAACGGTACCGCGGGTATCAACCGAAACCGGTTTTTCATCGAGCTGACGGGTATAGGCTTCCTGAACCTTGATTTTGAGCATTCCCGGAACCACAGCTTCGCGGGGAACGGCATCCAGGTTGATGGCAGGGCGCTCACCGCGCTGAACACGATAAGTCTGCTGTGCTTCAGCCCTGAACAAAAACAAAACACTTAGAAATGCGAATAAAAACCTCATATTGTTATGATTTAAACAGATTAATAAAATTCTCCCGGCAATAAAAAAATGGCTTGGGGATAACAGGCTAGCAAATGCTGACCTGAATTTAAGAAGGGGCTAAATTATATCATTTCCAAATAACAACGGCCATTTCATCAAAGTGAAAACAGGAAAAGCTCTCTTTATGATATATATAAATTTGATTATCAATACACTAACTTTATTAT
>LUZO01000017.1 GCA_001603685.1 Bacteroidales bacterium Bact_23 | reverse complement strand
CTTAACAACTGACTGATCAGCGGGTTACTTAACCCGCTGATTTTTTGATTATTATAAACAAACTAGAGGAAAGCAAAAATTTTCCCGAAATATTTGGCTGCTACAGAATTCTTATTATCTTTGCAGTCCCAAAAAACAAGACTATGCCTAAGAGAACATTTCAGCCGTCATTAAGGAAAAGAAGGAACAAACACGGTTTCAGGGAAAGAATGGCTACTGCCAATGGCCGCAGAGTACTTGCTGCACGCAGGGCTAAAGGAAGAAAAAAGCTTACTGTTTCTGACGAATTCAGACATAATTAAGACTTTCAGCGGCTTGTGCCGTGTTGAGATATTCCGGGAAGGAGGTAATTTTCATTGCCTCCTTTTCTTGTATCAATCTATCGCTAAAGGCTAATCACCAACTCTTCACCGGCATTCCGGCGCCGGAGTTAGCCAAAAAAGCTTAACTTCGCAGGCACAAAACCTGATTTTCGTTTTTCATTATGGGGTTGCTCCGTTTTTTACTCACCGTCTTTTTCATCTACTTTGCTTTCAGGGTATTGAGTACTTATATCTTTCCCTGGATGGTAAGGCGGTCGGTAAATAAGTACAAAGACAGGTTTTATGAAGAGAATCCTCATCTGAAACGCGACCGCAATCAGAAAAAGGAGGGGCAGGTCACCATTCATCGGATCAGTCCCGAAAAGGAGGATAAGATTCCGGACGACCTCGGAGAATATACCGATTACGAAGAGATAAAATAAACACTAACCTTTTCAGTTACACCTATGAAATCACCCAACCTGAAGCAGTATCTCCCGCACCTTGCAGTAATATTGATATTTCTGGCTGTCATACTGGCATACTTCAGCCCCCTGCTCGAAGGGAAACGGCTCAGACAGCCCGATATTACCAACTGGAAAGGGATGTCGAAAGAGATAACGGATTACCGTGCCAAAACCGGTAAAGAGGCGTTGTGGACCAACTCCATGTTTGGCGGAATGCCGGCATATCAGATCTCGGTGGAATACAAGGCCAACCTAATCAGGCATATCGACAATATCTTCAAACTGGGACTGCCCCACCCCGCCAATCTGGTTTTCATCTATTTCATAGGTTTCTTTATTCTGCTTATGGTACTGAAGGTGGATCCCTGGATGGCCCTTGCCGGCTCGCTGGCTTTCACCTTCTCCTCATACTTCTTTATCATTCTTGAGGCGGGTCACAACAGCAAGGCACACGCCATCGGGTATATGGCGCCGGTTCTGGCGGGCATCATCCTCGCCTACCGCGGCAAACACCTTGCAGGCGCACTGCTCACCGCACTCTTCCTTGCGCTGCAACTCCGGGCAAACCACCTGCAGATTACCTATTATCTGATGATGATGGTGATAATTCTGGGCATCAGCGAACTGGTTTCCGCCATAAAAAACAATACCTTGCCGGCATTCCTGAAAACTACCGGACTGCTGATTTTCGCCGCTCTGCTGGCCGTCTCCACCAACACCACCAACCTGTGGGCCACCTGGGAATATGGCAAGGATACCATCCGCGGCAAGAGCGAGTTAAGTACCGACCCCGGGAACCGCACCACCGGCCTCGATAAGGATTATGCCACCCAATGGAGCTACGGCAAAGCCGAAACCTTTACCCTGCTGATTCCGAATGCAAAGGGTGGTGCTACAGGAAGCCTTGGCAACAACCCGAAAGCGATGGAAAAAGTGGACAATATGTTTGCGCAGAATGTGGCAGGCATGAACCACTACTGGGGCAACCAGCCCTTTACATCCGGACCGGTTTATGCAGGAGCCATCATGGTTTTCCTCTTTATTCTCGGCCTGTTTATCGTGAAGGGAGAGCTGCGCTGGTGGCTGCTTGCCGCGACGGTTCTCTCCATCATGCTGTCATGGGGCAAAAACTTCATGCCGCTTACCGACTTCTTCCTGCACTATGTTCCAGGATACAACAAATTCAGGGCGGTATCGATGACGCTGGTGATTGCCGAACTGGCCATTCCGCTGCTGGGAATCCTGGCAGTGAAGCAGATTGTTGAAAAACCGGCCATCATCAAAGAGAAAAAGAATTATTTCTTCATTGCTCTTGGCCTTACCGGAGGCATTACCCTTCTGTTTTTCCTGCTTCCGCAGACATTCTTCAGCTTTCTGAGCGATATGGAAGTTGCCGCCATTGCCCAGCAACGGGCACAGATTGACAGCAGCCAGGCCGCTCAGTTCGACACCCTGATTTACAATATTGAAGCTGCCCGCGTGGCCATCTTTAAAGCCGATGCCATCCGCAGTTTCCTCCTGATTCTGGTAACCGGCGCGCTGCTCTGGATATACGGAACCATGAAGGCAATCAGCCGCCCGCTGCTGATTGCCGCAATTACCCTGCTTGTTGCCGTTGATATGATTCCGGTGGCTCACCGCTACCTGAACAAAGATAATTTCGCAGGTAAAACTCAGGTAAATAATCCGTTTGTTGCAAGCGAAGCAGATAAGATTATCCTGAAGGATACCGATCCCGACTTCAGAGTTATTAACATGACTGTCAGCACATTCCAGGATGCAAGCACCTCGTTCTTCCATAAGAGCATTGGCGGTTATCACGGCGCCAAACTGCGCCGCTATCAGGAGCTGATTGACCATCACATCAGCAAAGGCAACGAAAATGTGCTGAATATGCTGAATACCAAATACTTCATCGTTCCCGGCGAAGGCAACAAACCTACCCTGCAGATCAATATGGCAGCTGCCGGCCATGCCTGGTTTGTAAATTCCTACAAAATGGTTGACAATGCCGATCAGGAGATTGATGCCCTCACCAATTTCTCGCCCGAATCGGTTGCCATCATCGACAAGCGGTTTGCCGGCGAGCTGAAAGGCTTCTCTACATCACCCGATTCCACAGCAAAAATCGAGCTCACTGAATACCAGCCCAACTATCTGAAATACAACTACTCAGCCACCACCAATCAGCTGGCTGTATTCTCAGAGATTTATTACGATAAAGGATGGAAAGCTTTTATCGACGGAAAGCCGGCACCGCATTTCAGAGCCGACTATGTGCTCAGGGCGATGGTGGTTCCGGCCGGAAATCATGAAATTGAATTCAGATTCGAACCAAAAGTCTATTATATGGGCGAGGGCATCTCATTTGTCGGATCGCTGCTGCTGATTCTGCTGATTCTGGGATATGCCGGATTTGAACTGTTCGGAAAAAAGGAAAAGAAAGCATAAAAAATCAGAGGGTTGCGCAAGGTACTGATTATCACCTACTACTGGCCTCCGAGCGGAGGCGCCGGAGTTCAGCGCTGGCTGAAGTTCGTGAAATACCTTCGCCTTTACGGCTGGGAGCCGGTGGTTTATACCCCCGAAAATCCCGAACCGCCCGCCTTTGATGAAACGCTGGCAAGGGAGATTCCGGAAGGAACGGTGGTGGTAAAGCGCCCCATCTGGGAGCCTTATGACTTCTACCGCAAACTGATCGGCGCCGGCAAGGATGAACGCATCAGCGCCGGATTTATCAGCGAAGAACGCAAGCCCGGCAAAGCGCAGCAGTTCTCCGTCTGGCTGAGGGGCAACTTCTTTATCCCCGATGCACGCAAATTCTGGATAAAGCCGTCCATCAGATTTCTTACTCAGTATCTGAAGGCAAATCCCGTGGAGGCCATCATCTCAACCGGTCCGCCCCACTCCATGCACATGATTGCGCTTGGAGTGAAAAAGAAAACCGGCCTCCCCTGGCTCGCCGATTTCCGCGATCCGTGGACACACATCGATTTTTACGACCAGCTGATGCTCAGCCGTTTTGCCGACCGCCGCCACAAAAAAATGGAGCAGCAGGTCATCCGCAATGCCGACCGCCTGGTTACCGTCAGCAAAAGCTGGGAAGCCGACTTCATCCGCCTCGGCGCCAGGCGTACCCGAGTGATTACCAATGGATTCGACCCCGCCGATTTCCCCGAAAGGAAAAACATAAAACCTGAAAATTTCACCCTGACGCACATTGGTTCGCTCAACCGCGACCGGAACCCCGATTTCCTCTGGAAGGTAATCGGCGAACTGGTAAGGGAGCACGAAGCATTCAGGGAACAACTGAAAATCCGCTTTGTCGGGAAAACCGACATCAGCGTATTTGATTCGCTCCAAAAGTATGAGCTTTCCGGTTTTGCCGAAAAAACCGACTACCTTCCCCACGAAGAGGCGTTGCAGGTATCGGCAACCTCGGCGGTATTGCTGCTGCTGATCAACAATACGCCCAATGCAATGGGCATCATTCCCGGCAAGGTATTCGAATATCTGGCATCGGGCAGACCGGTACTGTGCATCGGGCCGCCCGAAGGCGACAGCGCCGGCATCATCACCGCGGCAAATGCCGGGCCGGTCGTGGATTTCGGGGAGGAGCAGCAACTCAGAGAGGCATTGCTCAGCATCTTCAACAATTACCGGAACAACACTGAAACGCCGCGCGAAGAGGGGATCAGCAAATATTCGCGCAAAAACCTGACTTCAGAAATTGCAGAAATACTCAACGAAATTACCAAACAGCATCACTAACATGGAAAAAGCAAAGATCCTGATCATCGCCGGAGCCCGTCCCAACTTTATGAAAATTGCCCCCATCATGCATGCCATGAAGAAGTCGGAGAAACTGGAGCCGGTGCTGGTGCATACCGGGCAGCATTATGATGTAAAGATGTCGGACACTTTTTTTGAAGAGCTGAATATTCCCCGCCCCGACATCTCACTGGAAGTTGGTTCCGACACCCATGCCCGCCAGGTGGCAAGGATCATGGAGCGGTTTGAGCCGGTCTGCGATGAACAAAAGCCCAGGGCAATCCTGGTGGTGGGCGATGTGAACTCAACCATGGCCTGCAGCATTGTGGCAGCGAAGAAAGAGATCAAAATCATCCATGTTGAGGCCGGCATCCGCAGCCGCGACCGCTCCATGCCCGAGGAGATCAACCGTATGGTTACCGATGCCATCACCGATATCCTGATGCCTCCCTCGCAGGATGCCGTTCAGAACCTGCTTTCCGAAGGGCATGCTCCCGAAAAGATTCATCTGGTGGGAAACATTATGATAGATACCCTGCTCAGTTCCAGAAAGTTGGTTGAGCAATCGAAAATACTTGAAACACTGGGCCTAAAAGAGAATGGCTTTGTTTCGCTCACCCTGCACCGCCCGTCGAATGTGGATAACATTGAGAATTTCAGGAAGATACTTGCAGCGCTTGAGGTAATTCAGAAAGAACTGCCCATTGTTTTCCCGATTCACCCGCGCACCAGGAAGATGATTTCAGAGTTTGGTCTGGAGGATTATGTGGCTTCCATGAAAAACCTCATCCTGACCGAGCCGATGGGATATTTTGATTTCGGGAAACTGATCTCCTCTTCCTATTTTGTGCTGACGGACAGCGGCGGAATTCAGGAAGAGACCACCGTTTACGGAATACCCTGCATCACGCTCCGCGAAAATACCGAGCGCCCTGTTACGGTCTGGGAAGGAACAAACGAACTTGCCGGATGCGATACCGCCAAAATCATTGCACTTGCCAGGCAAATTATGGACAACAACTGGAAACAGGGCAGAATCCCCGATATGTGGGATGGAAAAACCGCCGGCAGAATCATTGAAATCCTGGAAAAGGAACTCTGATTCCGCTTCAGGCCGCCCGGCAGGCAGCTTAGAAATAAACCAATCGGAGAAAACCGAAATTCAACAACCAATCCATTCCGGAAGATGAAAAATTTTCTCTGGGTACAGATTCAGCGGCTTTTAAACCCCTCCTGCACCATCCATGCAGCGGGGATGTGCCGTCATGTGAAGCTGGGCAAGGGGGTTACCCTTGAACGCGGCTCGTTCATTTGCGCCGGCAGCATCGGGAAGCACACCTACATCAACAAATACTGCCTGATTGACCGGAATACCCAATCCATCGGCAACTTCTGCTCCATCGCCTACGGCGTTAAAACCGGCCTCGGCAACCATCCGGTACAGTGGGTAAGTTCACACCCCTTTGCCTACGACAAAAAGTACGGGTTTGTTGAGCAAAGCCGGCAATTCGACGGGCAGACCACCGGGCCCTGCATCATCGGAAACGATGTGTGGATAGGCGCCAATGCCATCATTCTGGCCGGCGTGAAAGTGGGCGACGGCGCCATAATCGGAGCCAACTCACTGGTAAACAAAGATGTGGAACCGTACAGCATCGTAGCCGGCTCACCGGCGAAACTGATCCGTTACCGCTTTGATGCCGGTACCATTGCAGCGCTGCAGAAATCGGCCTGGTGGAACTGGGATGATGAAAAGATCAGGCGTAATATCGGCAAATTCGACAATCCCGAAGCATTGCTGCACGAAATCAGTGGTTGAGCAGGCTGCTCACAAACTGCTGTATCTTGTTGGATCCGCTGAACACGCTGTTCAACTGGTTCATCAGGTAATACTCTTCTGCAGGCATCCCCATACGCTTCAGCTCTTCGGTGAAGATATTGACCGAAATCTTACCTTCCAGCACCACCTTATCGGAAATCCCGCTGGTAAAGTATCCTTTCCCGATCAGCAGACCCAGGGTGCGGTTGCGGCTCAGGTCGTTCAGCGCGGTAAGACCGAAATCGCCGATGCCGCAATACCTGAACAGGGTCTCCTCGCGGCCGCCATAAAATGCAAGCACCCTGCGCATCTCCTCAAAAGCCTTGGTAAAGACCATGAAGCGGATATTGGGCGAATCGAACTGCGCGTCCACAATTCCGATAAGGATGGCGTAGATGTTTTTCAGGATACTGAGCACCTCAACGCCCTTTATATCGGTTGAGAAATCGGTGTAGATGGAAGTGCCGGCGAAAATCTGCCTGATTTGTTCATAAAGTGCTTCATCGTCAGCACCCACCGTCAGTGCAGTTGGTATCTGATTGATCATTTCGCGGGCAAAACCGGGGCCTTTCATGGCGCAAACCTTCATTCCGGTCACCTCCGAAAGGTTTTCCACAATGGTTTTGTGGTTCTGACCGAACCCCTTAGCCATGTTAACCAGCACGGCTCCGGGTTTAATAAACGGCAGCACCTCTGTGATATAAGGCACGACAACCACCGAAGGGATGGCAATAAAAACAAAATCGGCACTCCTCAGAACGCCGGGGTCAGTAGTGGCTTTCAGCGCGGCTTCCAGACGGATCATCGGGAAATATGCCGAATTGATGTGCCTGGTATTGATATCATTGACAACGGGCTCTTCAATTGAAAGCAGGGTAACATCCAGACCGGGTTTGGCTGAAAGGATATGGCCAAGCGCCGTTCCGAGCGTTCCGGCTCCAAGTATGCAGATATGAACTGATTCCGGCATTTCAGGATAAATTGGTACGCGGCAAAGGTACGAGAAATTCCCGTAGGCTATGGACAGGCTGAGGCAACGGATTAAGTGCACCAATACTTACTACCCTGAAAATGAATTTGTTTTGAATTAGGAAATCGCAAAGAAAATGAAAGCAGTTTATTTCTCCAAAAAACCATTCCTTAGTTGGAAGAAAGGTTTTTATACTGACTTAACGGGTTTGTAATCCGGTAATTTCCAAAGAATCCGGACTTTGACCTTATTCCCAAAAAAGATTTGACTTCTTATCTCCAAATCAACTACATTTACAATTAATTACAACGGGCAAGCTGCATTAAAAACCTGAATTCACCCGGCTCTTTGATGCATGAAAAACCTTCAGAAGTAATTATATTTGTGTTATGATGTCAGATATCAGAATCGTACTTTCAGATGTTGACGGGGTATGGACCGACCGGAAGATCTATATCGGCGAAGACGGAAGCCATTTCAGAGCCTATTCAGGCGAGGACAGCATCGGCGTTGTTTTGCTCAAAATCATGCAACTTCCGCTGATTATCCTGACCGGTGAAGACAACACCAGCCTTAAACACAGAATGGAACGCCTGAAGGTGGCCCACCTCTATACCGGCGTTAGAAACAAACTTTATATGGCGGAACAGATACTGAAAAAGTTCGACCTGAACCTTTCGCAGGCCGCTTTTATCGGTGACGATCTGAACGATCTGCCTCTGATCCGTGCCGCCGGTTTCAGTGCGGTGCCTGCAAATGCCATGCAATTGTTGAAGGAAAATGCAACCGTAACCCTTTCAAAAACGAGCGGCAACGGAGTCTTCAGGGAGTTTTGCGAAGAAATAGCCAAAAGGAAGGGAATTTTTAACCAGGTAATTGAGGAGTACACCCGGAACATAACAAAATTCACCTATTAATGACTGGTTCATCGGGCTTAAGACTGACGCATTCTACCGAAACTATTGTTAAATTTGCAGTTTCACAGGTAGCAATCACCTGTTACCATTTCATACAGAATACCCTAAAATGAAAAAAGAAGAAATTGTATTGTTTGGCGGGGGCGGCCATTGCAAGTCGGTCATTGATGTGATTGAAACTGAAGGCCGGTTTCATATTGCCGGAATAGTAGATCAGCCGGAGATGCTGCATGAAAAAATATCAGGTTATGAGGTGATTGCCAATGACGACGACATTCCGCAACTGGCGAAACAATACAAACATTTTTTCATAACCGTCGGCCACATCAGAAATTCACGGCCGCGCTGGGCCCTTTATGATAAGCTGATGGCTCACGAATGTCACCTGCCGGTTATTATTTCGCCGAAAGCCCATATTTCAGGAAGGGCCAGACTGGGGGCCGGCACGATAGTTATGCCCTTTGTGATGGTAAATGCAGGCGCTGAAATCGGCCCGAACTGCATTTTAAACACTTCCTGCATCATTGAGCACGACACAATTGTGGGTTTTAACAACCACATCTCAACCGGCAGCGTTATCAACGGCAACTGCCGGATCGGAGACAACAACTTCATCGGCACCAATTCCACCATTCTCAACAACATCACGGTTGGGGATGATAACCTGATCGGAGCGGCTGCCGTTCTGGTCAAGAGCATTGGCAATAATCACAAATATTTCGGAAATCCCGCATCCGTTATCGGGCGAACTTATGTATAGAACCGTCATCATTGCTGAAGCCGGCGTTAACCACAATGGCGACCTTCGACTTGCCGAACAGCTGATTGAAGCTGCAGCCGGTGCCGGAGCTGATTTCGTGAAATTCCAGACCTTCAGGGCGGCAAAACTGGTAACGGCAAACGCCGAAAAAGCCGGCTACCAGAAAGCAAACGAGGAAAGTGCGGCAGGCGAAACGCAACTTCAGATGCTGACCAGACTCGAACTTAACAGGGAAGCCCATCTTCACCTGATCAAACACTGTAATAAGCACAACATCAAATTCCTTTCAACGGCATTTGACCTTGAGAGCCTGGATCTTCTGAATGAACTCGGCCTTGAGTTATTCAAAATCCCTTCGGGTGAAATTACAAACCTCCCCTTACTGCGCAAAATCGCGGGATTTGGGAAGCCTGTGATTATGTCCACCGGGATGGCTACCATCGAAGAGATCGGGGAAGCCCTGGATATTCTGAAACAAAACGGAATTCCCGCCGGGCTTATCACGGTATTGCATTGCACAACCGAATACCCCGCTCCGCTGGAAGAGGTAAACCTGAAGGCCATGCAGGCAATCGGGGAAACCTTTAAAGTAAAGACCGGCTACTCCGATCATACGGAAGGCATTGTAATCCCCGTTGCCGCTGTAGCTCTTGGAGCAACAGTGATAGAAAAGCACTTTACCATCAGCCGCGACCTTCCAGGCCCCGACCACAAGGCTTCGCTTGAGCCCCTTGAACTTGCAGCCATGGTTACTGCCATCAGAAATGTTGAAACCGCCCTGGGAAGCGGAATCAAGGAGCCAACCGTTTCGGAAATAAGAAACAGAGTGGCTGCCCGCAAAAGCATCCATCTGTCCAAAGACCTTCCCGCCGGACATACGCTTACCGGTGAGGATCTGATTATGAAAAGGCCGGGCGACGGAATCAGTCCGATGCTGATGGACACCATCATCGGAAAGAGATTAAAAACTGAGCTAAAAGCCGATACACAATTAAAAACTGAACATCTGCTGTGAAAATCGCTGTTCTTACCAGTTCGCGTGCCGATTACGGGATCTATCTCCCTCTGCTGAGGGCCATGGAAGCCGATCCCTTTTTCGACATGCGCCTGATTGTTTTTGGCTCTCACTTATCAGAGGCATTCGGCAGAAGCATAGATCTGATTGAAAAGGATGGATTTACCATCGGCCACCGCATTGATGTGATGCCGGCCAATGACAGCCCGGGTGAAATATCCTCCGCAATCGGGAGAACCACGCAGGCATTCAGCCGGATTTGGGAAGAAAGCAGGTACGACCTGGTTCTCGCTCTCGGTGACCGGTTTGAAATGTTTGCCGCAGTTGTATCGGGGGTGCCTTTCAATGTCCGTTTCGGGCATATTCACGGTGGCGAAACCACCCTCGGAGCCATCGACGATGCCTTCCGGCATTCAATAACCCTGATGTCGTCCATCCATTTCGCCTGTGCAGAAGCCTATAAAGAGCGCATCATCCAGATCAGGGGCGACGGCAACCTTGTTTTCAACACCGGAGCACTGGGTATCGATCTGCTGGCATCCCTCGAATTGCCGGGAAAGGATGAATTCAGAGATCGCTTCGGAGTTGATCTGAATCAGCCAACCATCCTTTCAACCCTGCATCCGGAAACGGTATCATACGAAAAGAACTCCCTGCTGGCCGAAGCTTTTAAGGAGGCATTGATGCTCCTCCCCGATTTTCAGCTGGTCATCACCATGCCTAACGCCGATACCTTCGGAATGGTTATCAGGGAAAAACTGCAGCAGCTGACCCAACTCCGCAAGGGCGTATACCTTTTCGAAAACCTTGGATCCATTGGATACCTGAGTTGCATGAAATACTCCAGCATGCTGATAGGCAACACATCCAGCGGTTTTTATGATGCCTCATATTTCCCGAAGTGGGTAATTAACCTGGGTGACAGACAAAAAGGAAGAATCAGGACTCCAAACATCATTGACCTCGAATTTAACCCTGTTTCCATTGCAGAAACCGCACGAAGAATCGCCGGCCTCCCGGTTCCGGAGTTTGAGCCGGTTTACGGCAAAGGGGATGCAGCGGCAAAAATGATCAAAATACTTAAAAATGAGTTTACCGGACATTGAGAAACACACCATCAACGAACACCTTCCGTTAAGGCAGGCACTGGGCAAACTGAACGAAGTTCCCGACAACCTGACGATTTTCGTTCTGAACGATCAGCATCAGCTGGTCGGCACCCTGACTGACGGGGATGTGCGCCGGGGTCTGCTGAAGGAATTCTCCCTGGATGACGAAGTCAGGAATTTCATGAATCCGGGTTTCCGGTCACTGAAACAGCATGAGTTTACGCTCATTCAGATAAAGGGTCTAAGGGAGAAGAGGATAAAGATGGTACCGCTGGTCGATGAGCATAATCACATCATCAGGCTGGCCGATCTTACCAAACTCAGATCCATACTGCCCTGCGATGTTTTGCTGATGGCCGGTGGGCGGGGCGAGCGCCTGAGGCCGCTTACCGATAGCACTCCCAAGCCTTTGCTTATGGTTGGGGATAAACCCATCCTGGAACACAACATTGACCACCTGGTGAACTTTGGGATGACCAGAATCAACATTTCAATCAATTACCTTGGCAGCCAGATCAGAGATTATTTTGGCGATGGTTCCCGGAAAGGAATTGAGATCAATTACCTTGAAGAAAAGAGGCCTCTGGGTACGCTGGGCGCCCTCTCCATGATCAGCCATCTCAATTTCGGAAGCATTCTGGTAATGAACGCGGATGTGCTTACCAACATTGATCTGGAAGATTTCTTCAGCGAGTTTGAGGCCCAGCAGGCGGAAATGGCTGTAGCATCGGTTCCCTATAAGGTCAACATGCCGTTTGCAGTGCTTGAAACCGAACAGAACCGGGTTCTCTCTTTCAGGGAAAAGCCTCAGTACACCTATTATACCAACGCAGGCATTTACCTTATCAGGAACAGGCTGGCAAGGCGTATTCCGCTTGAAAGCACCTTTCATGCCACCGATCTTATGGATAATTTGCTCGGTAACAATGAAAAAATCATTCAGTATCCCATTCATGGCTTTTGGATGGACCTGGGAAGAAAAGAAGATCTGGAAAAAGCGAGGGAAGAAATCAAACACCTGCGATTTTTATGAGAACCTTAACCATCATCCCGGCAAGGGGAGGATCAAAAGGGATACCCGGGAAGAACATCCGTCCGTTTGCCGGCAAACCGCTGATACTTCATACCCTGGAACTGGCCCGGCGCTTCGCGGCGGATAAGGATATCTGCATAAGTACCGACAGCCCTGAGATCGCGGCAGTGGCTGATTCAGCCGGATACAAAGTACCGTTCATTCGCCCTGAATCGCTCGCCACCGACCAGTCGGGCATGTATGAAGTGTTGCTTCATGCCCTGAAGCATTATCAGGCATCCGGATCCGTTTACGAAAGAATACTCCTGCTTCAGCCAACCTCGCCTTTCCGCCTTCCTGAACACATCGAAAGCGCTTTTGCACTGTTCAGCCCATCAGTGGACATGGTGGTTTCAGTAAAGGAATCAAAATCCAACCCTTATTTTGTCCTTTTTGAGGAGAACAGCGAAGGCTATCTTGAGAAATCGAAACAGGGAAATTTTCTCCGGAGGCAGGACTGCCCGCCGGTTTGGGAATACAACGGCGCCATCTATGTCATCAATGTCAGGTCACTGCTGCAATCCCCATTGCATGAATTTAAAAAAGTGGTGAAATTTGTAATGGATGAATTGCATTCCGCGGATCTGGATACGCCGTCCGACTGGGAATATGCGGAGTTTCTCAATGCGAAACACCGTCTCCTGCCGCTCTGATGGCAGAAAGCGTACGCTGAGTGGCAGCTCCGTCGATGGCATAGGCATACCGGCTAATAAATTCACGGTATTTTTCCGGATCAGGCACCAGGTTCTGCTGAAGCACACCTTCCGATATGACCTTTAATTGCCCGGCATCCTTCGCCTGCCAGGCTACCCCTTCGGCATGGTAACCCAACAGGTCATCACCATGATGATCCAGGATAATCAGCGGCTTGCCGAAATAGACCGCCTCGCCGCCAACCGTGGAATAACAGGTAATCAGCAGGTCGCAGGCGGCAAGAAGTTCATACAGATCGACATCGTAGAGAATTCTCACCCGATTAAGGCCGGCCTTCCGGGCAATTTCACCGTAATAGTCCACCGAATCCCGCTCGGCAGGATGCAGTTTCACCACCAGCTCAGTATCTTCCAGATCGCGGAATGCGGAAAAAACATCATAGGCAGCCTGCCAGCGCAGCGCTTTATCGGGCATTGGCTGAGAGGCAAATACCGCCAGATTAGGTTTGGCGGTGAATTTAGCCCTGAATTCAGCTGACTTTGCCAGAAGCTTGGGTATCAAATCCGTACGCATCTGGCCGGTAACAACAACCGCTTCCGGGCTGAAGTTGCCCCGCGTAACCAGCACATGTTTCCAGTAACTGCCCCAAACCAGGGTGAGATCGGCCATAATGCTGTTTTTCCGGTCCGTATTTGTGTAAATATAGGCCGGCTGGGCATCTCCGATGTTTCCGTGCTGTATCCCGACAATCCTGCTGCCGTAAGCCCTGGCTGCATCCAGGATACAGCGGGTTGCAGGACTGTTTTCGTCGATGGATGAAACGGTTGCAAAACGATGCGTTTTAAAATACCGGCAATACGCCAGGTGTTTGGTGATAAAGAAAGCATTGGTCCGGCTCAGCTCCAGAAACGATTCATATATGAGCTTCTCCTCACCTGACTTCCCGAGAAGTTCAA
Source organism: Bacteroidales bacterium Bact_23 (assembly GCA_001603685.1). Classification (GTDB taxonomy): domain Bacteria; phylum Bacteroidota; class Bacteroidia; order Bacteroidales; family Lentimicrobiaceae; genus Lentimicrobium. The sequence goes on along the minus strand of LUZO01000017.1, from coordinate 8,612 downwards.
TTCTTTTCAATGCTTCTCCCATCAAGGCAATCAGGCGTTTTCGCCTGCCGTAGAGCCGTGCTGAAAGCAGCCCTCTGAACAGTATATATTCTCCATACAGCGTTTTGCCTCCCCTGCCCTGCCCGTTAAAATATTCCATTTGCAGGCGAAAATTCGAGCCTCCACTGGTTTTGGGAGGCTCAACCTCCGATAGAATCATAAAATCATCACCCGAAAGATCAAACAAGGGCGAGAGAATATAATTATCCAGCTTTGGTTCCAGGGTAATCAGATGCTTGCAATTTTGCCTGAAAGCACGGTCCACTATCAGATGATTCCGCTTTTTTGAACCAACGGGCCGAATAAACCCTATCAATACCCTAAGGATAAAAAATATGGCATAATTTATCAGGGCTTTGTAATTCTTCTTCTGTTTTACCCCTTCGTTACGCGAACTGATGACAGTACCGGGTGAGATGCAGTCCTGAAATTTAGCGGGCGGAAAGCTGCAATAAACCAATACGCCTCCATCTTCCCGGCTGAAGTATTTCACAACTTTCCGGATCCTGAAAACCGGCTGAAGCCTGAAATATATTCTGAACCGCTGATAGTGCCACAGCGGCAAACCCTCCAGATTCAGCAACTCACCAACGCTCGACTCTCCGGCCAGACGGTCACCAAACTCCAGGATTCCGGATAAGAGTTCACGGTCAGCCTCACGGATAAGTTCTCCCGGCATCGGCATAAGTTGATAATCCGGAAAATCTTCAGGTTCAATGAGCCCTGGCAGGCAATAAATGCGACAGGCATCAGGTTTGTTAAGCTTCCTGATCTCTTCAATTTCATCCAGCCCCGGTTTTCGGAATATCAGGATCGTTTTCATCTTTTCCGGATAAGAATATTCAACTCTTTTTCGCAAAGGTAAATCAAATACCGCATCTGCTGTGGAAATATATGAACGGATCTGAGATTCCGTATGGTCTGCACGCATTATCCGTTAGTACCTGAAAGGTATATTAAGAGGAATAAAAGAAACCGGGGTGATCTATTTACTGGTATTATTTTGCTCTTAACCAAAATTTGCAATATTTAGTCATCTGACCATAAAGCAAAGATACACAATTCAAATATTAAAATAAGTTTGCTCATCAGGTAAGATTGCCAAATGAGCTGATCGGAGTTCGTCATTACTTCCAATTTTATCGGGAATTCCCCTCTCCATATCGAAAGTTTTTATACTTTGCAGCCATTATCCTAAACCTGATTTCTGTCGAAATGAAAGTTAGAAGAATCCTTGCCCTGATCAATCTTTTGCTGGTTATTTCCGTGACAGCGCCTGCCCAGAAGCAAACCAACGATCGTGCCCGGTGGTTTACCGACTCCCGCTTCGGGATGTTTATCCACTGGGGAATATACAGCGGCGCCGAAGGCATATGGAAAGGCGAGAAAATCAGGCACAACAACGACTATGCCGAGTGGATCATGTACCGCAACCGGATTGAGCGGGATGAATATCTTACCCTTCTGGATCGTTTTGACTGGAACGAAATCGATCCCGAGCAATGGGTAATTCTTGCGAAAAATGCAGGCATGAAGTACCTGACCTTCACCGCCAAGCACCACGACGGCTTCGCCCTGTGGAACAGCGCCGCAAGTGATTACAATGTCTGGAATCACTCAAATCCGCAAAGAGATATTTTAAAGGAGCTGGCCGAAGCCTGCAAAAAGCACGGCATCAGACTGGGACTGTATTACTCGCACTGGATCGACTGGGAACATCCGTACGGATGGAACCACGCCATGGAACTGACCGGCATCGCCCCGGAGAAATACGATATTTACTGGCAGGAAAAGGTAATCCCGCAGGTGCGCGAATTGCTCACCAACTTTGGCGATATCAGCATCTTTTGGTTCGATATGTGGATACACCACTCCGAATCCGTGGTTACCAAAGAGCAGCTTTTACAATTGAAATCGCTGATCAGGGAACTTCAGCCGGATTGCATTGTAAACTCCCGGCTGGGGCTTTCAATTGAGGAAGATCCGGACATTGATTTCAAAACATTGGGCGACAACCAGCTTGGCAGGACAAAGGAAGAATTTCCTTGGCAGTCGCCGGCAACGGTTGCCCATTCATGGGGCTTCCACTCACTTGACAATCAGTGGAAATCAACCACCACACTGCTCAAATCGCTCATCAACAATGTTAGCCTGAACGGTAACTTTATGCTGAATATTGGGCCCAGGGCAAACGGGGAAGTGCCTTATGAGATTTCGCAGAGGTTGCTGGAGATGGGTCAGTGGCTCCGCGTAAATGGCGAGTCGATATACGGAGCCGGCGCCTTCGATCTGGATAAAGAACTTCACGACTGGGGAAAGATTACCTGCAAACAGCAGGATGGCCGCACTACCCTCTACCTGCATGTCTATAACTGGCCGCTGAACAAACAACTCACCCTTACCGGAATCACTACCAAACCCGCCAGGATTTATCTGCTGGCCGACAAGCAACAATCCGGATTACCTTTCGAACATACCGGAGCCGTTACAAAAATCAGCCTGCCGTTTTTACAGCCCGATCCGTACATCTCCGTTATTGCGGTTGAGTTCGGTCAATACCCTGAAACCATTATGGGGCTGGCTGCACAAACCACCGATGGCGGGTTCGCACTCAGACCGGACAACCTGCTGAAATCTGACGGTAAGATTACCATTCAGAGAAAGGAAAAATACGGTACCATCCCTGAATTCATTGCGATTACCCAAAATCAGAAAATCACCTGGAAAATCTTCGTGGATACCCCCGGCGAAAAGTCCGTGGATATCTCATATAGTTGTCAGGCGGCAAATCCTAAGGGAAGCCTCACCGTTCGATCAGGCAAAACCGAACTTACCCATCGTTTTGTAAACACCGGCAAAACCATTGGTGAGCCAAACGAGAATTGGATTATCGATCAGTTCAGCTCGTTTCGTCTGGGCACTCTCCACTTCCCGGAACCGGGATTTTATGAAATTGAACTTGAGGCAACTCCCGCCAAAAAGGAGCAATTCGATTTTCAGTGGATCTGGGTGAGATAGGCGGGAAGTAAAAAGATATCTCGTTTTACATGCACCTGGGATGGCATCAAACCGGCCGTCATTTCATCGCCAAACACCGATTGAAAACGCCCGGAGTCCCTCCTGCTGCTCCGCCATCTCCTGAACAGCAAGCAGCTCTGCCTGCGAAAGCTCACGGTTTATGACAACTGCCTTTTCCATAATTTATCCATTAACCGGATGATGTCGTTGCGGTACAGAATCACTATGGCGGCAATCAGAATAAATACCGATAATACCGCAGATGTGTACTGCCCGATCCCAAGGGTGTTTTTCGAAATTTCCAGCAGAATAACCAGCAACATACAGATCAGCGGGCTGTAAAGCAGCTTGTTAAGGTTCCATTTGAAAGGGGCGATGCGCTGCGAATAGACATACGCTCCGATTACCTGAATGATATCGGCCACCATGATCGAAATTACGGCTCCATAGATAAGCAATCTGGGAATCAGTATGATATTGAGTCCGATATTCACCAGCAGGCTGACCAGATTCAGGTAAAGGAAAAAGCGCGTTTTCTTCTCGTAATACAGGATAAACGAAAAGATAACATACTGAGTCCTTGGCAGGTACCTTACAAATATCAATGCGATAAATGAAGCTGCAAACCGTACATCCGTTTCGTAAAACAGTGTTAGGTAGAGCATTACGGGCAGGATAAACAGCGCGATGATCAGCTGAGTCTGTGCCATCAGCATATTCGAAAGCGACCGGATTTCTCCTTCGTTCTTCTGTGTGCCCTCCTTCATAAACCGGTAGATCTCCGGCTGTGTGGCGGCCTGCAGCCCCTGAATGATGATCTGCATGCCCATGGCAAAATTCACCGCCGTAAAATAGATACCCAGATCGCTGGGGAAGCGTTCCATAAAGTATTTGTCGGCAAAATTCAGTCCCCAGGCAAGTACGCCGTACTGCACAAGCGGCCAGGCAAACTGGTTCATCTCTTTCAGAATGCTTCTGTCGTATCTGATGCCGCTCCGTTTGTAGGTGGCCAGCAGCACGCCTGCCGTAACAATGCTGCTGCCGACGGCGCTACCGTACACAAAACCGAGGAACGACATATCGAAGAAGAATAGCCCGATCAGCTGGAAACCTATTCTAACAAAGGCATTGGCAAGGTTTACGATGACGAATGCCCGCACCCGCTTCTCGTTCCGGTATAAAGCCGCAGCCGTTGTAATGATGGAGCGGTTGATACCGGTGATGATGGCGGCAAATCCGAATGAACCGAAATTGCGCAGCCCTTCCTGCGAAAATATGTGTCCGATATGATCTTTCAGCAAAAAGGCAACGGCAAGCAGCATCAGTCCGCGCAGCAAAATGGAGTTGAAGGTTGACGACACCATTTTATCGTAAGCAGTGCGGTCGTCTTCAACATCATACAGAAAGCGCGAAATGGCATTACCCATGGAGAATAGGGTAATGGTAAATGCCAGAGAGGTAACCATCTCGGCAATACCAATCTGCGAGAAATCCATGGCATTCAGGCGGTCGTTCCCTTCTATAAAGGGTTGAATCAGCACCTGCAGCACCGGCGGAACCGCCGCCACGCCCGAGTAAACGAGAGATAATTTCAGATGCTCCTTAATGTTGACGCCCATTGCTTCGATTAACTGTTACGGCAAAGATAAGAGGAAATGAACAACAGAGAAAAATTAGAACTCATCATCAGATAAACAATACCGGATAGCGAAACAAAGAATCACCCCCGCCAGCGGCTATGACCGTTTCCTGAAAGGCCTCCGGCTCTTTTTCGCAACCGAAATACTGGCATTCAGCTCAAAGCCAAGCAACAGGATAATGGCGTTGAAGTAGATCCAGAGCATGAAAATGATCAGAGTACCGATGGATCCGTATAGCGTATTGTAACGGGCAAAATTATTCACATAATAATTAAACCCGATTGATGCCGCAATGAAAAGCAGGGTAGTAACGGTTGATCCGGCCGAAATGAATCGGAAGCGCAGTTTCCGGCTGGGAGCAAGGTAAAACAGAAACGAAAAGGCAAAAAACAGTAGCGCCAGAATAACCACCCACTTACCCGCACTGATCATAAACAGGGTCAGGCTGTCGGTGAGCAGGCTGTGTTCCTGCAGCCAGCTGAGCACCAGCGGACCTATGGTAATCAGCGCAATGGCAATGATTACCAGAACCGAAATCAGAATAACGAGTCCGATGGCAACCAGCCGCTGCTTCACCGCCGAACGGGTTTCAATCGTATGGTAGGTATGGTTGAATGCCTCCATCAGGCTGGTAACGCCGCTGGTAGAGAAATAGAGCGCCATCAGGAAGCCGATCGACAGCACACCGCCCTGCCGGCGTTTTACAATATCAAAAATCGTCCCTTCAACCGTTTCCCATATTTTATGCGGAATCAGCTTTTCCAGCAAATCGAGCAGGCTATCCTGAAACTCGGCAATCGGAATGTAGGGAATCAGCGAGAAGAAGAAGAGGATGGCCGGAAACAGCGCCAGAAAAAAGTTGAATGATAGTGCGGCTGCCCGGTTGGTAATCGATCCTTTCTGAATGCCCTTGATGAAAAAGTTGGCCACATCATACAGCGGCACACCGTCGAACCCGGGCAAAACCAGCCGTTTGGTAAATATCAGAAACTTCCGCACAGGGCGACTGCGCGGAAACTGCTGATATAGCCGGTTAAAATAGGCTGAAATTCGCTTTGGAAGGTTCTTCATACAGGCCGTTTAATATGCTTTCAGGCTCAGGTCGAGGCTTGTAATGTGATGGGTAAGCGCACCAACCGAAATAAAATCAACGCCTGTTTCAGCATATTGCCTGATGGTTTCCAGCGTAATGCCTCCGGATGCTTCGGTTTCGTAGCGCCCGGCAATCAGCCCGACCGCCTCGCGCAAGGCATCGGGGGTAAAATTGTCGAGCATAATCCGGTCAACCATACCGGTATCCAGCACCTGCTGCAGCTCATCGAAGTTCCGCACCTCTATCTCAATCTTCAGGTTTCTGCCGGTCCGTTTCAGGTAATCGTTGGCCGAGTGGATGGCTTTTGCAATGCCTCCCGCAAAGTCAACATGGTTATCCTTGATCAGAATCATATCGAACAGGCCGAAACGATGATTCAGAGCACCGCCGTGCCTGACCGCCATCTTCTCGGGCTCGCGCATCAGCGGGGTAGTCTTCCTGGTATCGAGTATGCGGGTATGAAGCCCTTTCAGCCGCTCTACATAACGGCTGGTGTTGGTGGCAATCCCGCTCATCCGCTGCATGAAATTGAGCATCAGCCGCTCCGCCTTAAGGATGGAGGCCGAAGGCCCCTCTACGGTAAAGGCTATATCGCCGGGTTTGATAACTTCCCCGTCGTTGAGCAGGGGGTGCATCACCAGCCGTTTATCCACCTGCTCGAACACCTTAGCGGCAATCTGCATCCCCGAAAGGATTCCCTCCTGCTTCACCAGCAGTTTCGCCCTGCCGGTGGCATCATCGGGAATTGTTGACAATGAGGTGTGATCGCCATCGCCAATATCCTCGGCAAGGGCCTTTGAAATAATCTCATCAATGGTCATCATTGCGGTAAAAATATCTTTCGCGTAAAACTACTCTTCACTTTCGAATTTCAACTGATGGATGGCCGGTTTTCCGTTCACATTCTTGATAAGGTAATAGGTTCTGAACTGCAGGTTGCCCGATTTGTATATGCCGATGGCATACTGTGAACCGTCGTTTGAGCGCCCCTGATGGCTTTGGGTAAACGATGCCGGCGGATATTTTCCGAAAAAGTTTCTGATGATAACTTCTGACTGAGCTTTGCTGAATGTGCCGTCAGTTCCGGGAAGGCTAAGGTCGATGGTGGCATTGAAATAGCTGCTCAGCTCCTTTGCATTGGCCGTGCGGATTGCGCTAATTACCTTCGAACCTATCTCCTGGGCTGAGGCCGGCGCCGGAATATGCAGCATAAAAACACAGCAAATCAACGCCATACGGATGTGTCTGATCAATTTCATTATGATAATTATTTATGACCGCTCCTTTATCATTCGGCTGTCATGGTACCCTATAACAATCAAAAACCGAACCAAAAATAGGCATAAACCGGCCGGAAACAAAGTAATTCAGCGACACTGCAGCAAAGTTCTGTCATCCTGCCCGACAAATCTCTTCCGGCAAACGGTTGATTTATGCAAATATAAGAAAACCATTTGTCCGCCAACAATGAATCCGGGCTAAAAAATTTCGGAGGGCGTCAAATTGGCAAAATCGCTATTTTTGCATTAAAATCCGCTATGCGAATCACCCTTCTGCAAACCGGCAAAACCGATGCTTCTTGGCTCAGATCAGGGATAGAGGAATATTCCGGCAGGCTGGAGCATTACATCCGCTTTTCGGCCGTTGATATCATTCCCCCGAAAAATTTCAGGCAACTGAATCCCAATCAACTGAAGGAAGCCGAGGGAAAGCTGATGCTCAAACACTTTGCCGATGCCGATCAGGTCATCCTGCTCGACGAACGCGGAAAAGCGCACACCTCCGAAGCCTTTGCCGCCTGGCTGCAGAAGATGATGAATGCCGGAACACGGCACATGATGTTCGTAATCGGCGGGGCATACGGCTTCTCCGACGAAGTTTACGAAGCGGCAAACGGCAGAATAGCGCTTTCATCCATGACCTTTTCGCATCAGATGGTGCGCCTCTTCTTTACAGAACAACTGTACCGCGCATTTACCATACTCCGGAACGAACCTTATCACAACTCCTGAAAAACAAGACCTGCAACATGAAATCCATCATTTTCGTAACCCATAACCAAAACAAACTGAAAGAGGTAAAAGCCATTCTCGACGGCAAATACCACATCATCTCCTCGACTGACATCAACTGCACGGAAGAGATTCCCGAAACCAGCAACACCATTGAAGGGAATGCCCTGCAGAAAGCCCGCTATGTGAAGGAAAACTATGGTTACGACTGCTTTGCCGACGATACCGGCCTTGAGGTGGACGCCCTTGGCGGTGAGCCGGGCGTCGACTCCGCAATTTATGCGGGGGTGGGATGCAGCTATGAGGACAATGTCAGAAAACTGCTGGATACGCTGGGCGACAACCCAAACCGGACCGCCCGCTTCCGGACGGTCATCGCACTGATTCTGGAAGGCAGAGAATATCTATTCGAAGGGATCGTCAACGGCAGGATAATCCGGGAGGGAAAAGGCACGGGAGGGTTTGGCTACGACCCCGTTTTTGTACCCGATGGATACACCGAAACCTTCTCGGAAATGGCACTGGAACTGAAAAACTCCATCAGCCACCGCGGGCGCGCAGTGAGCAAACTGGCAGAATTTTTAAACCAGTACAAATCAACTGAAAGCAATAACAATTAAAAAAAATCAGCCGCATAAACGGCTGATTTTATAAGTCTTACCGGTTTACAACATTTTCCTGCCTTAAATCATTCACTTAATTTTCAGCGGAATAACCACTACAAACCGCCGGATTATTTCTTTAACTCTTCCCCGGTCTGGTAGATAATAATCAGGGCTTAAACGCAATGCAGTTTACGGAATTGCGTTT
>LUZO01000016.1 GCA_001603685.1 Bacteroidales bacterium Bact_23 | reverse complement strand
CGGGAGTGTGGCATTTAAAATGACTTTGACCGGCTTTCCTGTTTATTCTAATATCCTAACATAAAAAACACAATAAAATGTGATTTTTCTTGTATTTTCGAAAAGAAAATCTTATCTTTGATGTCAAAACCACATTATAATGTTAGTCGGAACACTTGGAGAAATCATAAAAAACAGGCGGAAGGAGTTGCGTATTACGCAAAACCACCTGGCTGAACTGGCCGGAGTAAGTGCAAATACTTTGTACAAGCTGGAACGGGGGCAGGGGAATCCTTCCGTTGAGGTTCTGAATAAACTGGCTGAAGTTCTGGGGATGGAACTGACGCTTGAAGTAAAAAAGAGGCCCTGAGTAAATGAGAATTCTGGAAATATACCGGAACGGAGTCCTTGCCGGAACACTGACGGAAGAAGATCGTCACCATTATGTATTCAGGTACGACGACCGTTATTTTTATGATCCGGCGACGCCTTCAATCAGTTTGACCTTACCCAAAGTGCAGAGGGAGTATCGCGGCAGCTTTTTGTTTCCTTTTTTCTTCAATATGCTGAGCGAGGGCGTCAACAGAAAATTGCAGTGTACACAACTGAGAATTGACGAAGAGGATCATTTCGGATTACTGGCCGCAACGGCGCAATATGATACCATCGGAGCTGTAACCGTAAAACCTGTGGTGGCAAATGAACCTTAACGAATTAAAATATTGTCCCGGAACTCTGGCTGAAGGTTTCTCCTCGTACAGCCCGGCCTGTTTGCGCAATATGTTCAGGGGCAAAAAAGTGAGCCATATACTGCCCTATGAGTTGCCGCAGCAAAGCGAGGCGGTTGCCGAACTGTTTATGGAAAACCGCAGGCGCATTTCCATATCGGGAGTGCAGGAAAAGCTGAGCCTGATTCTGGAGAAAAATGTACTGCGGCTGACAAGGGAAGGGGAGCCCGGAACCTATATCCTGAAGCCAATTCCACGGGATTTAAAAAAGGTTGACCAGGCCCCCGCCAACGAACATCTGACCATGCAAATAGCCAGACAGGTTTATGGATTGAATACCGCCGAAAATGCCATGATTTTTTTCAATGATGGCACTCCTGCCTATATCACCAGGCGGTTTGATGTGAAGGATAACGGAACCAAACGGGGCAAGGAAGATTTTGCAACCCTGGCAGGGAAAACACCGGATAATGCCGGGGCAAATTTCAAATATGATTGCAGCTACGAAGAAGCCGGGCAACTGATACGGCAGTATGTTCCGGCCTGGCGCGTTGAAATTGAAAAGTTCTTTTCGCTGGTAATTTTCAATTATTTGTTTTCGAACGGCGATGCGCATCTGAAGAATTTTTCCCTGCTCGAATCCTCCGGCGGCGATTATTTGCTGAGCCCTGCTTATGATCTGATCAATACAAGGTTACATGTGGATGATTCGGATTTTGCCCTGACAAAAGGGTTGTTTGCCGATAATTTTAAAAGCGAAAAATACAGAATTAACGGCCATCCTTCAAAAAGCGATTTCATGGAGTTTGCCAAACGAATTGGTGTTTCAGAAAGCCGGATTGAGAAACTGCTGGCTCCATTTCTGAAGAAGCTGCCCTTTGTTGAAATTTTGGTCAGCCGCTCATTTCTGTCAGAATCGGACAAAAGAGGTTATTTACTGATGTATCATACAAGGAGGAATTATTTAACGGACTAAAATTCAAGCAACTTTGAAACAGAAGTATGGACTGTCGGCAAACCTGGTTCTTTTGGCTGTCCTGTCCGGCTTGAAGTGAAGATGAGGAAAAGCTCAGGCAAATGAAAAGGGAAAAACGGCAAAAGGGCGACCGTGCGTAAAATATTTGCAATTTCTTTTAAGCGAAGGGCGATCGGCAGTTTAATATGCTTATTGTCGCTGAGCAGGAAAAGGGAGTAACCAGGCAGTAAATTTGCGGATAGCTGTATTTATTCCTTGGGGGCATCCGCCCGTAAGAACCTGCTGCTAATTAAGCGACAAACGCTTAACAGCGATATCCGGAACAAAAAATCATTCCGTCTCTGATTGCCCGAATTGGGGCAACTTTTATAAAGGTTCATGAATCAGACTGCAGGCATTCCGGTTTTTACACTGCGTGCCCTTATCTGCAATCAATCATATTGGTTAAGATGATTTACTCATTGCCATGATATATTGGCAGCTTAACCTGGTTGAATATCCTGATCCAACCGACCCGGATAACAAAATGGATGGCTTTATATCTTTATCGGAATACGGATTATTAAAGGAGTGTCAGGCTTATGAAATAACTAACATTAAGATAATCAATAACATAATAATTTATCAATATAATTTGGCGTTAATCTGGCTGTGCCGGATAGAAATTTAATGATGGAAGTAAGTTGTCCGGATTTATTTTTGGCATACTATTTATTGCAAAACAATTTGTTTTATTTTTGTAATCCTTATTCATTAAACCACTTCAAGCTGCGATGAAAAACAAATACATTGACCTGATTGAGCAAACATTCGACTTTCCTCAGGATGAGTTCCGGGTAGAAGACAATGAGTTGTATTTTCACAACATTCCTCTGATGGACATCATTAAACAATATGGTACTCCATTAAAGATAACTTATCTGCCTAAGATCAGCCAGCAGATTCAGAAGGCGAAAAGGTTGTTCAATGTGGCCATTGCCAAGAGTGATTACCAGGCTGACTATCACTACTGCTATTGTACAAAGAGTTCGCATTTCTCGTTTGTACTTGAGGAGGTTCTCAAAAATGATGTTCATCTGGAGACTTCATCCGCATTCGATATATTCCTTCTGGAAAATCTGCATGAGCAGGGATTGATCAACAAGGAAACCTATGTAATCTGTAACGGATTCAAGCGGCCGCAATACATCGAGAATATTGCCAACCTGATAAATGAGGGCTTTGAGAATACCATTCCCATTCTGGATAACAAGTTTGAGCTTGAACAGCTTGACCGGAACATTACCAAAAAGTGTAAAATCGGAATACGGATTGCCGCTGAGGAGGAGCCGAAATTTGAGTTCTACACTTCAAGACTGGGCATCCGTTACAACGACATTATCCCCTATTATGAGGAGAAAATAAAGAACAATCCGAAGTTTCAGCTGAAGATGCTTCACTTCTTTATCAATACCGGAATCAGGGATTCGGCGTATTACTGGAACGAGCTTTCAAAGTGTGTTAATCTTTACTGTCAGTTGAAGAGCATCTGTCCGGAACTGGATTCGCTGAATATTGGCGGCGGTTTCCCCATCAAGAACTCTTTATCATTCGATTACGATTACGAGTATATGGCTGAGGAGATTGTTGCTCAGATTAAAATGATCTGTGACCGTAACAATGTACCCGAGCCGAATATCTTCACCGAATTCGGATCATACACCGTTGGTGAAAGCGGAGCCGTGCTTTATTCGATTATTGACCAGAAGCAGCAGAACGACCGCGAGCTGTGGAACATGATCGACTCTTCGTTTATGACCACCCTGCCCGATACCTGGGCGCTGAATCAGCGCTTTATCCTGTTGGGAATCAATAAGTGGGATTCGGAATACGAAAGGGTCTTCCTTGGCGGACTGACCTGCGACAGCGAAGATTACTACAATGCCGAAGCGCATGCCAATGCCATATTCCTTCCGAAGCTCGACAATGAAGAGCCGCTTTACATCGGGTTGTTCCATACCGGAGCGTATCAGGAGTCGGTGGGCGGATATGGCGGCATTCAGCACTGTCTGATTCCGGCGCCCAAGCACATCATCATCGACCTCGACGAAGAGGGCGAGTACACCACCAAGCTGTTTGCCAAGGAGCAGTCGCACAAATCGATGCTTCGAATCCTCGGTTACTGATGAACTTCCACCATTTGCACCGGGCCGGGATGTACGGTCCGGTTGCATTCTGTACCCGGATGACTGAGGGATAAAATCGGATTTTTGCGGCAGAGATGCCGGTTCTGGCTTCCTGATGACGCTGGGAATTATTTTTTGCATCAATTTTTCTGCCAACTGCTAGCGAATTATAAAATGCTGATACAGAAAGCTGTATCAGGTTTGTAATAAAAAAAACCGGCAGAATTTTACAATTTTCCTAAAATAATCTTAACTTTGTGATGTGTAAGACACAAAATCACGATAGTTCCCATCTTTAAGAATCAAGCCTTTTTAACTCTATTCTGTTATGAAACAAAAACAGTTTGGGTCGCTTCGTGCCCCGCTTTCAGATTTCGAAAATGCAAAATATGTTGTACTGCCTGTTCCCTTTGAATCTTCAAACCCTGCATTCAAAGGTTCTGAAAAAGGGCCAGAAGCCCTGATTGATGCCTCTGCCAACATCAATCTTTACGATATTCATACCGAATCGGAAGCTTACAAGGCCGGAATTCACACCCTGGAAGCTTTGAAGGAGCGGTCGGCTGAGAAAATGATTAAAGAGGTACAGGCCAAAACACTTTCGTTACTGAAAAAGAAGAAATTTCCGGCAATCATAGGCGGCGAACATGCCGTTGCCATTGGTGCTTTCAAAGCCTTTTCCGATTATTTTAAGGATAAGGATTTCAGCATTCTTCATTTTGATGCGCATCTGGCTATGTGTGCAGAGGCGGAAGGTGGAAAGTACCATCACGACTGCGTTATGAAATTTGCTTCCGAGCAGGCGCCGGTGGTTCATGCGGGAGTGCGCAGTATGAGTGCTGGTGAAGCTGAAAAGACAGAACCCGGAAGGGTTTATTACGGGCACAATATGCTCGACAGCAGCAATAAAACCTGGATGTACGAATTTCTGAACAAACTGAGTGGAAATGTCTTTATCACCATCGATCTGGATGTGCTGGATCCCTCGCTTATGCCGGCGGTTGCTACCCCCGAGCCGGGCGGTTTGCAGTGGGAAGGCTTTATCGAAATCCTGACCAGGGTGAGCGAAAAAACCAATATAGCAGGGGTGTGCATTGCCGGTCTTATCCCCATCAAATACAATAAGGCACCCAATTTTATCGCAGCACAGTTGCTCTATAAAATTCTCACACTCAAGTATATTTCCGGGTTGAAATAAGCCTGAAAATCTGGCCCCCGGAATTTTCTGCCGGTTTTTCCGCTGGTAACCGGAATTTGTATCAAAGGGACATTTGCGAATCAGACCAAAGTAGTACCGATGAATCTCTGTACCGCTTTGGTCTGATTTTTTGTCCGGAGAACTTTCCGGTAACCGGTTTAGGAAATCTTATACCGGTTGGAAGAATATAAAAGAACAATTATTACACTGCTCAATTGTTCTGAATATTTGAATCACCGGCATTAACGATTGTAAATACAATTCGTATTGCTTCCGTTTCCGGTTTCTGGAATTCAAAAGCCTTACAGGCCAAGCAACCATGCAAATATTAGCGGAGCTACGATGGTAGCATCACTTTCAATCACGAATTTCGGGGTATCGATATCCAGTTTGCCCCAGGTGATTTTCTCATTGGGGATGGCGCCCGAATAAGAGCCGTACGAAGTGGTTGAGTCGCTGATCTGGCAGAAGTACGACCAGAATGGAACATCTTCCCACTCAAGGTCCTGATACATCATCGGTACCACGCAAATGGGGAAGTCGCCTGAAATACCGCCGCCTATCTGGAAAAATCCAACACCTTTTCCCGATGAATTGTTGCGGTACCATTCGGTCAGCCACATCATATACTCTACGCCGGTTTTAACGGTTGAGGGTTTTAGTTCGCCCTTAATGCAGTATGAAGTGAAGATATTTCCCATGGTGCTGTCTTCCCATCCGGGAACTACAATCGGCAGGTTTTTCTCGGCGGCAGCCAGCATCCAAGAGTGTTTCGGGTCAATATCATAGTCTTTCTCCATTACACCGCTGAGCAGCAGTTTGTACATATACTCATGCGGGAAATAGCGTTCGCCTTTGGCCTGGGCATCTTTCCAGATTTTCTCGATGTGGTGCTGGATCCTGCGGAAAGCCTCTTCCTCCGGAATGCAGGTATCGGTAACGCGGTTCAGTCCTTTTTCCATAAGCTCATACTCTTGCTCAGGAGTAAGGTCGCGGTAGTGGGGCACTCTTTTGTAATGGGTATGAGCCACCAGATTCATAATATCTTCTTCCAGGTTTGCACCGGTACAACTGATGATTTGTACCTTATCCTGACGAATCATTTCGGCAAGGGAGATGCCAAGTTCTGCGGTACTCATGGCACCGGCAAGCGTAATCATCATCTTTCCGCCCTCGGCAAGATGCTTTTCATACGATTTCGCAGCATCAATCAGGGTGGCGGCGTTGAAATGCCGGTAATGATGCTCAATAAATTGTGATACAGGTCCTCTGCTCATAATACGATGTTTTTTTGCAAAAATAGGAAAATTATCGGACAAGGCGCCAAAATACGGCTTTCGCAACCTGCCGGGCTTGCTGAAAAGCTGTGAAACCGTGCAAACACATCGCAAAACTGAATATTCCGGAAGTGATCGGATTGATTTGCAGAGCTGCTTGAAACTTACCTGAATAAAGGTGCTTTATGCGTTAAACGGCTTTACCGGAAAATTCCGGATGAGGAAGTTAAAACAGGGAATTTTTTATACGGCTCCCTTTCTGAAGGTATCTCCCTGATCAAAATTGCCGGTAGTCCATCCTTTCCGGAACCATGACATGCGCTGCTCGGAGGTTCCGTGGGTGAAGTCGTCGGGCACGATCCTGCCCTGCGATTTAAGCTGGATATTGTCGTCGCCGACGGCGGCGGCAGCACGCAGAGCTTCTTCAATATCTCCATCTTCAAGGATATCCATCATTTTATCGGCGTGATGCGCCCACATTCCCGCCAGAAAATCGGCCTGAAGCTCTAATTTTACGGTGAGTGCGTTGGCCTCCCTTTCGCTCATCCGCGCCCGTTTTGCCTGCACATCTTCCAGAATGCCGAGCAATTTCTGAACATGGTGGCCCACTTCGTGGGCAATTACATAGGCAACGGCAAAATCGCCCTGGGCGCCGAAACGGTTCTTCAATACATCGCAGAAACTCAGGTCGATATAAACCTTCTCATCGGCCGAACAGTAGAACGGGCCGCTGGCGGCGCTGGCATAACCGCAAGCCGACTGAACCTGATCTCTGAACAGAACCAGTTTCGGCTCCCGGTAGGTCAGGCCCGATTGCTTGAAAATCGTGTTCCAGACATCCTCGGTATCGGCAAGAACCACCGATACAAACTGCGCCATGCGATCCTCTTCGAAAGAGGCTTCAACGGTTTGTTGCTCCTGGCCGCCGCCAACTGTTCCGAGCATCTCACCGGGATCTCCACCCAAAAACATAACAATCAGAGCAATGATGACGGCTCCGATACCTCCGCCAACGGCCATCCGGCCGCCGGACATACCACGGCGGTCTTCAACATTTGAGCTGCCGCGTCTTCCTTCCCAGCGCATAAAATTATTTTTTAAGTAATAAAATGATTACATACCCTATTAACAATCAGAGAGTTGTTAAGTTGTTAATTCCGGGGGAAAACAGGATACAACCTTCTAATCTGTTCAGAGTTAACATGCGAAGTTATCTTATTTTCCGGAGTTTTTATCTTCAAAATCCGTAAAAATGACGAATATTTGTCGTCATAGCCGCTTGTTGAGAAAATTTTGCCGGCAATTCTGTGGGGTTTGTATCTTTGGGTTCCAAATAACACATCGCCTTGTCTGATCAGGAGTATAAAGTCTTTTTTGCTGAAGTCCTTTTACCGCTTCCGGTGAAGGGCTATTTCAGTTACCGGATACCGCAGGAGTTAAACGGCCGGATTGAGCCCGGAATGCGGGTTGTGGTGCAGTTTGGTCAGAAGAAGTTTTACACTGCGCTGGTCAGGCGGGTGCATGATCAGCCGCCTATGGTCAGGTCGATCAAGTATGTGCTTGATGTAATTGATGATTTTCCGGTAGTCAACGAAAGGCAGTTTGCCCTGTGGGAGTGGATGGCCGGTTATTACCTCTGTTCGGTTGGCGAAGTGATGAATGCCGCCTTGCCATCGGCCTACAAACTGGCCAGCGAAACACGGGTTGTGCTGGATCCGGAATATATTAAAGACTCCGGGGTGTTGACCGATCGTGAGTTTATGGTTTCGGAAGCCCTTGAGTTGCAGCAGATTCTCTCCCTTACCGACATCAGCCGCATAACGGGAACGGCAAAGGTGGTGCCCCTCATCAAAACCATGATCGAAAAGGGGATCATCAGGGTGGAGGAAGAGATTACCGAAAGGTACAAACCCCGGACGGAAACCTTTGTCAGGCTGGCTGACGCTTACCGCGATGAAGCGTTGCTGAGTAAAGAGATGGATCAGCTCAATAAACGGGCATTCAAGCAGTTGCAGACGCTAATGGCCTACATCGGAATGAGTCGTTGCTTTAGCGAAAAGCCCGCGGAGGTAAGCCGTTCGCAATTGCAGAAAGTGCCCGAAGCCGGTGCATCGCAAATTGATGCCCTGATAAAGAAGGGAATCCTGGAAAGTTATCAGAAGACCGTCAGCCGTCTGATACACAACGAAGCAAGCGAACTCGTTTCTGAAATAGTATTCTCCGAAAACCAGTCGAAAGCGCTGGAAAGCCTGAAGGAGCAGCTTACCGGAAACAGCGTGGTATTGCTGAAGGGAGTTACATCCAGCGGAAAAACGGAGTTGTACATCAACCTGATTGATGAGGTTATAAAATCGGGGAAGCAGGTGCTTTACCTTCTGCCCGAAATAGCGCTTACCACGCAGATAATCACCCGCCTGCAGAAGTATTTTGGAAGCAGGGTGGGAGTTTACCATTCAAAATACAACGAATTTGAGCGGATAGAGATCTGGAACAAAGCCAATATCCCGTTTTCCGATAACCTTCAGGATCAGCCCTATCAGGTGTTGCTGGGAGCGCGTTCGGCGCTGTTTCTGCCGTTTACCTCCCTGGGGCTGATAATTGTGGATGAGGAGCACGATACCTCCTATAAGCAGAACGACCCGTCGCCGCGATACAATGCCCGGGATTCCGCCACCGTGCTGGGAAATATTCACGGATGCCCGGTGCTTCTGGGCTCGGCCACCCCGTCGGTGGAAAGCTACTATAATGCCATTAGCGGCAAATACGGGCTGGTGCAGTTGAATGAAAGGTACGGCAATGTTCAGATGCCGGAGATCAGGATAGTGGATATCAGGGAGGAGGCAAAACAGAAGCGGATGAAGTCGCACTTTTCGCCGCAATTGCTCAATGCAGTGAGTGAGGCACTGACCGCCCGCGAGCAGGTGATTCTTTTCCAGAATCGCCGGGGTTTTTCGCTGAGGCTGGAATGCGATACCTGCAACCACATTCCGGGATGCATCAACTGCGATGTTACCCTGACCTATCATAAACAGGCAAACCTGATGAAATGCCACTATTGTGGCTACACCACCAAGGTGCCTTCGGTTTGCCCGGAATGTAAAAGTCCGGCCATAAAAATGCGCGGTTTCGGTACCGAAAAGGTGGAGGAGGAGCTGGCCATTCTGTTCCCCGATGCGGTAATCGGACGCATGGATCTGGACACTACGCGCACAAAGTATGCATATCAGCGGATTCTCAGCGATTTTGAAACCGGGAAAATTGATATTCTCGTTGGTACCCAGATGGTTACAAAAGGTCTGGACTTCGACAATGTAAGTCTGGTCGGGGTATTGTATGCCGATGGCATGATGAGTTATCCGGACTTCAGGGCTCTGGAAAGGAGCTATCAGCTTATGGTGCAGGTTAGCGGACGGTCGGGGCGTAAAAGCAGGCGCGGACTGGTACTGATACAGACCAACAACGCGAAACATCCCCTGCTGCAGTGGGTGGTTGACGACAACTATACTGCCCTGTTCGATCAGCAGCTTGCCGACCGGTATAAGTACAAATATCCGCCCTACTACCGGCTGGCTGAAATATCGCTCAGGCATGCGGATGTTGAGCTTCTCGGCAAGGCGGCTGCAACCCTGGCAGGGATGCTGAAACCCCATTTCGGAGGACTGATGCTTGGCCCCGAATATCCGCTGGTGTCAAGAATAAAGAACCAGTATATCAAATCCATACTTCTGAAAATAGGAAGAGGGAGCGCCGGAAAACAGCAAAAGCTGGAGATGATCCGTCAACTGGAGCTTTTCAGTGAATTGAAGGATTATAAATCCGTAAGGGTGGTAATAGATGTTGATCCTTTGTAAAAGGCTGATTTTATGTTAATTTGAGAGAAGTATTCTCAATTTGTTCATCAAAATGCCGGAAATGAGAAAAACAATTTTGTTTGCTGTACTGCTGATATCTGTCATGCCGGTTTATGGCCAGGATAATGATATCGCTGATGCAACAAGGCCGGCCAATAATATAAACCTGTCGTTACTGGGCGATGTTTCCCTGATTGGGATCAATTACGAAAGGGTATTTTTCCTTCGTCCTCATATGGCTCTGACAGCAAGGGCCGGTACCGGGTTTTTTAGCGATTTGCGAATTTTCGCCAGTGATCCTGACAAAAGATATGTGACATTTCCTCACCATTTTTCGGTGCTTTTCGGCCGGGGCCGTCATTTTTTCGAAACCGGAATCGGTGCAACATTTCTGGCAGGATATACGGAAAGCGCATCCGCGAAATACATTCCCTACCCTTTAGTTGCCTACAGGTTTCTGCCCCTAAAGGCGCAGAATGTCAATCTGAGGGTTTCGCTTCCGCTCTTTATGCAGATAAAAACCGACAGATGGAATTCAGGTGGCGGATTCGGAAAAGTAGTGGCAAGAACTTCAACTTTTTCCATTCCCGGAATTGCACTGGGAATCAGTTTTTAGCAAAACCGCTTAACCGGCCGGAGCATGCCGGAAGCTTACTCCGTTGACTGTTTCCAAATTATCGGCTGTTTAAATGTTCATAAAAGCTTTTTTGTACATTTGTGCCTTACAAAATCAATCGCAGGCCGGTTGATAATCAATATATTTCATCCTGAACCGGGCTTGTTTCCCGAAGGATTCAATTTCTCAACGACATCAAAATGGAAGAAACAGATAAAATAACTCCTGAAAAGAATCATTTTTCTACGCGTGGATGCTGCCATCAGCCCAGCCTGATTCATAAAAACGACAACATATTCAACCATGGCTGCGCCAAGCTTGATACCTTCGACTGGCTCCGCTATGTTCCCCTGCCCGAAGGCCAGAAGCCCTTTGACTGCATTGAAGTAAGATTTAAAAACAACCGGAAGGAGTTTTTCAGGGCCTCAGGCGATCACGATTACCGCACCGGCGACATTGTGGCGGTAGAGGCCAATCCGGGCCATGATATTGGTATTGTGTGCCTTACGGGAGAAATTGTGCGGCTTCAAATGCGCAGGCGCAATGTAGATGCCAAACGCGACGAAATCCGGAAGGTTTACCGCAAGGCAAGGCTTGGCGATGTGGAAAAATGGATAACTGCTGTTGAGAAGGAAGACAACACCATGTTCAAAGCCAGGCAGATTGCCGCCCGGCTTGACTTGAAGATGAAGATCAATGATGTTGAATATCAGGGAGATGATACAAAAGCGATCTTCTATTATACTGCTGATGAGCGGGTTGACTTCAGAGAGCTGATTAAGGTAATGGCCGAGGAGTTTAAGGTGAGGATAGAGATGCGCCAGATTGGCGCCCGCCAGGAAGCTGCCCGTTTGGGAGGCATAGGAACCTGTGGCCGCGAGCTGTGCTGCGCCACCTGGGTCAACAATTTTTCAACGGTGAGCACCAATGCCGCGCGCATTCAGCAACTGTCGCCCAATCCGCAGAAACTGGCCGGACAGTGCGGCAAACTGAAATGCTGCCTTAACTTCGAGTATTCGGCCTATGCGGAGGCGCTGAAGGAGTTTCCGCCCGATGATGTTACGCTGAATACCAAAAAGGGCGATGCGCTGCCGCAAAAAACCGATGTCTTTGGCAGGGTAATATGGTACGCATACAAAACCGACATCAACAATATGATGGCAATTCCATTGGAACGGGTTAAGGAGATAATCAGCCTGAATAAAAGCGGGAAAGCGATTGATAAACTGGAAGATTATGCACGGAAAGAGGAGAAAAAGGTTGATAATGATGCTTCGTTCTCCTGATAGCCTATGGAAAGCAACAAGTTGAGAAGATCAGCCGCCGTATTTAAAGGGTGTTCCGGAATTAAACCGGGCCGGCCCGAAGAGATGTTTCATCTATTTTTGTGTCAGAAAATATTTGCCGTATAATTTATCAGATCGCCTGGCGTTTAAAAGCTTGAAATGAAGAAAACAATACAGATTTTTGTTGTACTTCCGGTACTGTTTCTGTTGAGTATTGCAATTACCGGCTGTGATGCGGAAAAGTTCTACGATCAGAGCCTGAGCCTTCCGGGCGATAACTGGCCTGATGATGAGGCGCTGAGCTTTACAGTAAATATTGAAGACACCGCAAGCCCCTACACATTCTATATAAATGTCAGAAACAGCGCTTCGTACAGGTACAATAACATTTACTTTTTTCTGACCACCACTTTCCCCGACGGTGGTATGTCGCGCGATACCATTGAGTGTATGCTGGCTGCCAGAGATGGGGCTTGGCTTGGCAAGGGGCGCGGAAAATACCGCGATAACCGGATCTGGATCAGAGACAACATCCATTTCCCCCGAAAGGGTGAATACAAACTGAGCCTTAATCAGGCGATGCGCGAAAAGGTGCTGCCCGGAATTTCGGAAGCGGGGGTAAGGCTCGAAAAAAAATGAACGATTCTGTAAGTTATTATAGGTCAACAGCGTTTAATAAACAATTCGAATAAGGTTGCATAATGAGTAAAAAATCAAAATGGGGCATGGCCGATGTCAGGGTATGGAGAAAACGCTTCTGGAGCGCCTACCTGATTGTGTTTGCTTTTATCGTTCTATTGTTTACTGCCATCTCTGCAGGTTTGCTCGGATTTATGCCATCGTTCGAAGAGCTTGAAAATCCGAAAAGCAACCTGGCGTCGGAGGTGATTTCGGCCGATCAGGAACTGTTGGGCAAATACTATATCGAAAACCGGTCAAACATCAACTATCAGGAGCTCTCGCCTAACCTTGTGAATGCCATTATTGCCACCGAAGATGCCCGTTTCGAGAAGCACTCCGGTGTGGATGTGAAGGCGCTCTTCAGGGTAACCTACGGACTGATTTCGCGTAGCAATAAGGGCGGAGGAAGTACCATCAGCCAGCAACTGGCAAAAAACCTGTTCCCGCGAAAACCAAACCGCAACTTCTTCGAAACGGTATTTATCAAGCTCAAGGAGTGGGTTACCGCCATCAAGCTGGAACGCAACTACACCAAAGAGGAGATACTTGCCATGTATTTCAATACGGTGGAGTTCGGTGCCAACTCATTTGGGATTAAATCAGCGGCAAAGACTTTCTTCAACAAGCTCCCATCCGAACTTACCGTTGAAGAGTCGGCTATGCTGGTTGGGATGCTGAAAGCGCCGACCTTCTTCTCGCCGGTGCGCAATCCCGACAGAGCCATGAAGCGCCGCGAAGTAGTGCTGCACCAGATGGAGAAGTACGGCTTCCTCACCGAAAAGGAGTATGATTCAATCAGGGTGATTCCGCTCGATATGTCGCAGTACCGGATGCAGGACCACAATACAGGAATTGCCGCTTATTTCCGTGAATATCTGCGAATGACCCTGTCTGCGAAGAAACCAAACCGAAAAAACTATATTGACAAACAGGCATTTACTGACGATTCGCTTCAGTGGGTCAACAATCCGCTGTACGGATGGATTGAGAAAAATCCCAAGCCCGATGGTTCAAGCTACAACCTCTATAAAGACGGGCTAAAGATCCATACCACCATCAATTCGCATATGCAGCAATATGCCGAGCAGGCAGTTGTGGAGCATATGGGCAGCGACATCCAGCCAACCTTCTTCAAGCACTGGAAGGACAGGGAAGGGGCGCCATTCGATTTTCCCAAATCCCAGGTTAAAGAAGAGTCCGAAAAGCTTATGACAGCCTCCATGAAGCGGTCGGATCGCTACCGTAAAATGAAGGCCGCCGGAATGCCCGAAGACTCCATCAGGCTGTCGTTCAACACGAAGATTCCGATGACCGTTTTTTCCTGGAAGGGGAATATTGATACCGTTATGACCCCCTGGGACTCGATACGGTATTATAAATTCTTCCTTCAGGCCGGCCTGATGTCGGTAGAACCTCAGACCGGTTTTGTCAGGGCTTATGTCGGCGGAATCAACTACAGCCACTTCAAGTTCGATCATGTGAAAATGGCCCGCCGGCAGGTTGGCTCCACCTTTAAACCGTTCGTTTATACCCTGGCCATGCAGGAAGGCGACTTTTCGCCATGCACCAAGGTGGCAAATATCCAGTACAGCATCGACCTGCCCGAAGGAGGCAGGTGGGAGCCACGCAATGCCAACGACTTCAAAAAAGGCGAAATGGTAACGCTGAAAGAGGCGCTTGCCAACTCGATAAACTGGATATCCGCCTTCCTGATAAAGAGGTATTCGCCTCAGGCGGTAATTAAGATAGCCCGCAAAATGGGAGTTACCAGCCCGATTGACCCGGTGCCCTCCATCTCACTGGGTACTCCCGACCTGACCCTATATGAAATGGTCGGCGCAATGAATACCTATGCAGCAAAAGGGGTTTACATCGAACCGCTTTTTGTGACCAGAATCGAGGATAAGAACGGGAATGTGCTTGCCCGCTTTATGCCCAGGCAGGAGGAGGCCATGAGCGAAGAGATTGCCTATCTGATGGTTGACCTGATGAAAGGGGTGGTGGAAAGCGGTACAGGTCAGCGGCTTCGCTACCGGTACGGAATATCAAATCCGGTCGCCGGAAAAACGGGAACTACGCAAAACAACTCCGACGGCTGGTTTATGGGGCTTACCCCAGATCTGGTTACCGGTGTGTGGGTTGGAGGCGAAGACCGAAGCATCCGTTTCAGAAGCATTGCTCTCGGACAGGGAGCCAATATGGCTCTGCCCATCTGGGCACTTTACATGAAGCGGATATACGAAGATAAAGAGTTGAATGTATCGCAAGGCGATTTTGAAAGACCCTCCGCACCGCTCTCGGTAGAGATAGATTGCAGAAAGTACGAAGAGCAGCAAAAGAACCAGCATCATCAGTATAATCCCGGCGATTTCTGATCACGATGCCTGACAGGTGAAAATCCGTATGTTTTTCCGTTTCAGAAGAGATTCTTAATAGAAATAATCCGGGGGAAATTTTCATCAAATTTCCCCCGGATTGTGTGTTTACCGCCAGTATTGCTTAATCATTCTCAACGGTGATTCCTTTCCATACAAGGGCGGCAATGGCCGCTCCGAGGAACGGAGCAACAATGAAGAGCCAGAGCTGGCTCAGTGCAGTGCCTCCCTGGAAAAGCGCCGGCCCGATGCTGCGGGCGGGATTCACGGATGTTCCGGTAATGGGAATGGCAACGATGTGAATCAGCACCAGTGCCAGGCCGATGGCCAGCCCTGCAAATTTATTCTGTCCGTTTTTGGCGGTAACACCAAGTACAACCAGAATAAAGATGAATGTGAAAACGGTTTCAGCTACAAAGGCAGCGGCCGTTCTTCCCTCGGCAAAGCCGTTTGCTCCGGTAAGGGTTGTTTCTGAACCTGAGTCCTTTGCAAGAAACCAAAGAACGGCTGATCCCAGAATGGCGCCGATTACCTGAAAAACCATGTACATGCCGGCATCCTTACCGCTCATCCTTCCGGAGAGGTAAACGCCCAGCGTAATGGCCGGGTTGATGTGGCCGCCTGAAATACTGCCAATGGCATAAACCATGGCTACTACCGAAAGGCCAAATGCAAATGCAACGCCCAGAGTGCCAACCGAATCAAATGGCTGAGCGGCACCTGCAAATACTGCTGCACCGCAACCCATCAGTACCAGAACCATGGTACCAATCATTTCTGCGAAATACTTCTTCATGAATTTGTTGTTTTAGTGAAATAGAATTTAACCTCTTAGCAAAAAGGTTAAGTCTTAGAAAGAAACTCCAAAACTGTGCTAATTGTTAATGCTGGTCCCTGAGCTATCGGAAGGAGCAGGAAATATACAACATAAATAGTTGGTAATCAGTTAGGTATTATAAATCAAATTG
>LUZO01000001.1 GCA_001603685.1 Bacteroidales bacterium Bact_23 | reverse complement strand
CATATATCCATAATATATTTTCGCTTGTAATATTTACATATACTGAATATAATTAACACTCAGGATAAGTCAATGAAGTTTATCATTTCACCCGGCATCTTTCTGTATCAAAGATTTATACAATCCATCCCGAAAAACCGAAAGGAATTTTATCGTTGCTTGAAATCACAAACTTCGATTTGCTTTTCCATGCGATCTCAGCACCTGCACTTATCGAAATTTTCTGCTCAATTTCCGCCCTGAGGTCTGCATTTCCCTCCACGGTAAACTGGGCGGTTACCTCTGTGGCATAGTAGGTAAAGTCAGCTATATAGTTGTTATTCACCAGCTTCCACAAAGCCTTATTGGTTTTCCTCAGTTCCTGAAGCCTTGGAATCAGGGTAATTTTCGACTGATTAGCAAACACCCTGCACTTGACGCCCGAGATAAAGAAATCGACACTCCGGGCATTTGTGAGCCCTCCGCCGATATTGATTCCGAACTCATTCAGGCTGGCTTTACCGCCCAGACTAAGGCTTCGCTGAACGGTTCCATACACCAGGTTGGCTGCCTGAAGCTGGGTATCCCATGCCGGTGGCGGATCATTGAACACCTGGTCGAGACGGCCGGCGGCGAAGTATCCTTGTTTTCTCTTCTCCAGGATGGTTCCCGGAATCACTCCCTCATCGGAGGCAAACAGCATGGTAATTCCATAACGCTGCAAGAACTGTGGGAAAGGTAGATTGGCCATAATCCTCTAATTTATGTTGATCTTTCAAATATAACAAATCTATTGCAGATTTGTGCTATCCTCCTTGGTTAAAATTTTGTTAATAAGGTTATTGATTTTAGATTTCTGATTTTAGATTTTAGATTTTAGATTTTAGATCTACCAACGACGGTCCGCCTCTGGCGGATGAGGATTTGCAGCGCCTGGCGGCGCATTTGAAGGATTTGAGGATTTGAGGATTTGAAGCGCCTGTCGGCGCATTTGAGTCCGCCTCTGGCGGATGAAGCACCTGATGGTGCATTTGAAAATTTGAGGCCCCGGCCAATGGCCGTTGCATTTGCAGCGCCTGACGGCGCTCCACCGCGGCGGTCCGCCTCTGGCGGATGCGGTTCTCCGCCTGAGGCGTCGAACATTTGCAGCGCCTTTTGGCGCATTCCAATAGCTGAGCCCGCCTCTGGCGGATTTGAACTTCTCCTACCTCTTACTTCCTACCTCTTACTTCTTACTTCTTACCTCTTACTTCTTACCTCTTACTTCTTACCTCTTACTTCTTACTTCTTACCTCCGACTTCCGGCCTCTGACTTCCGGCCCCGCCTAAACCACAAAAGGCCGCTCTTATTCAGAACGGCCTTAGTGTTATAAGGTTGGCGACGACCTACTCTTCCACCTTTTCAGGCAGTACCATCGGCGCTGGTGGGCTTAACTTCTCTGTTCGGAATGGGAAGAGGTGGACACCACCGCTAAAGTCACCTTAATGTCTTTGTAGTATTTTATCCCACTTATTTATGGGATTGACATGTTGGTGGAAGAAAGATTGCCATCTTTTTTTGAAGAGGGTTATGTTGATGTAAAAGATCTGTACCTAAGAAAGTCTACGGGCAATTAGTATCGCTCGGCTTTGACATTGCTGCCTTTACACCTGCGACCTATCAACGTCGTGGTCTACAACGGCCCTTAAAAGAAGTCTCATCTTGAGCTGAGTTTCGCACTTAGATGCTTTCAGCGCTTATCTCATCCATACGTGGCTACCCTGCGGTGCAGCTGGCGCGACAACAGGTACACCAGAGGTATGTCCGACTCGGTCCTCTCGTACTAAAGTCAGGTGCTCTCAAACTTCTAACGCCCACAACAGATAGGGACCGAACTGTCTCGCGACGATCAGCCTGTTATCCCCGGAGTACCTTTTATCCTTTGAGCGATGGCCCTTCCATACGGAACCACCGGATCACTATATCCTAGTTTCCTACCTGTTCGACTTGTTGGTCTCACAGTCAAGCACCCTTTTGCNNGGATTAGGCACCGAATAAACAAAGGGTGGTATTTCAAGGATGACTCCACGACTCCTGGCGAAGCCGCTTCACAGTCTCCCACCTATCCTACACATCGTTTATTCAATGTCAATGTTAAGCTATAGTGAAGGTGCACGGGGTCTTTCCGTCCCGCCGTTATAGTTACGGCCGCCGTTTACTGGGGCTTCAATTCAAAGCTTCTCCCGATTACTCGGAATGACCTCTCCTCTTAACCTTCCAGCACCGGGCAGGTGTCAGGCCTTATACTTCATCTTTCGATTTTGCAAAGCCATGTGTTTTTGATAAACAGTCGCCTGGGCCATTTCTCTGCGCCCAACCTTACGGTTGGGGTCCTTTCTCCCGAAGTTACAGGACTAATTTGCCTAATTCCTTAACTATGAATCACTCGAGCACCTTTGGATATTCTCCTCGACCACCTGTGTCGGTTTACGGTACGGGCGCCAGTAACCTGAAGCTTAGAGGTTTTTCCTGGAAGTCTGATTACAGCAATTATCCGCTCAGCCGAAGCCTTGCGGTACTATCAGGTTCGACATCCGCTACGGATTTGCCTATAGCAGATTTATCTACACCCTTTAACGTACTATTCCGTCAGTACGCATGCCTGTCACTACTCCGTCACCCCGTCGCAGTTACTGCCGGTATATGAATATTAACATATTGTCCATCGACTACCCCTTTCGGGTTGGCCTTAGGACCCGACTAACCCTGATCCGATTAGCGTTGATCAGGAAACCTTGGTCTTTCGGTGTGCAGGTTTCTCGCCTGCATTATCGTTACTTATGCCTACATTTGCTTTTCCAGACGCTCCAGCATGCTTTACAACACACCTTCGACGCTGACTGGAATGCTCCCCTACCACTTTTGACTTATGTCAAAAATCCATAGCTTCGGTAGTATACTTTATGCCCGATTATCATCCATGCCCGACCGCTCGACTAGTGAGCTGTTACGCACTCTTTAAATGAATGGCTGCTTCCAAGCCAACATCCTAGCTGTCAATGCAGTCAGACCTCGTTAGATCAACTTAGCATACATTTGGGGACCTTAGCTGATGGTCTGGGTTCTTTCCCTCTCGGCGCAGGACCTTAGCACCCTACGCCTCACTCCCGGGTATATTTTATAGCATTCGGAGTTTGTCAGGAATTGGTAGGCGGCGAAGCCCCCGCATCCTATCAGTAGCTCTACCTCTATAAAACTAAACCCCGGGGCTGCCCCTAAAGGCATTTCGGGGAGTACGAGCTATCTCTCAGTTTGATTAGCCTTTCACCCCTACCCACAACTCATCCAAAGATTTTTCAACATCTACTGGTTCGGTCCTCCATTCCGTGTTACCGGAACTTCAACCTGGTCATGGGTAGATCACAAAGTTTCGCGTCTACCCCCTCTGACTATACGCCCTGTTCAGACTCGCTTTCGCTTCGGCTCCCTGCTTCAAAGCAGTTAACCTCGCCAGAGAGGAGTAACTCGTAGGCTCATTATGCAAAAGGCACGCCGTCACCCCGGTAAACCGGGACTCCGACAGCTTGTAGGCGCATGGTTTCAGGTTCTATTGCACTCCGCTGTTCGCGGTTCTTTTCACCTTTCCTTCACAGTACTGGTTCACTATCGGTCTCTCAGGAGTATTTAGCCTTGCCAGATGGTGCTGGCTGATTCCCACAGGATTTCTCCGGTCCCGCGGTACTCAGGATACTGCTCGTGCTCTAAAATTCGTTTCGTTTACGGGACTATCACCCCCTATGGTCGCTCTTTCCAGAGCGGTTCAACTACAAATCTAAAGTCAACTGTTGCAGTCCTACAACCCCACATATGCCGTAACAAAATGTGGTTTGGGCTCTTCCCCGTTCGCTCGCCACTACTTAGGGAATCACTATTGTTTTCTTTTCCTGCAGGTACTTAGATGTTTCAGTTCCCTGCGTTTGCCCTCTGTATCGCTACAGAGTTCCCGGCCTTCAACCGGGAGGGTTGCCCCATTCGGAGATCTCCGGATTAACGGTTATTTGCACCTACCCGAAGCTTTTCGCAGCTTATCACGTCCTTCTTCGCCTCTGAGAGCCAAGGCATCCGCCATGCGCCCTTAGTAACTTTCTTAGTTTCTTTTTTTTAAAAAATCGTACTCGATTTTACTCTTCTACCTTAATATTTGAGCTGATCGTGTCATTTACAACAACATCTCATCCTCTTTTTAAGATAGTTCTCTTTCTTCCAACATGTCAAAGAACTTATGATTACCGGTAGTTTTTAATCTCTACCGAAATACTTGTCCGGAATAACGGAATCGAACCGTAAACCTTACCGAATATAAAACGGTACGCTCTCCCTTTGAGCTAATTCCANNTTCAAAGACTCAGCCGCTTTCGAACCGATGACCCTTCCGGCCTGCCGGAATGCCTGGTCGGCTGAGCTAATTCCCTGGTTGATACATTAAGATATGTTATGTAGTCCCGAGCAGATTTGAACTGCTGACCCCTACATTATCAGTGTAGTGC
>LUZO01000015.1 GCA_001603685.1 Bacteroidales bacterium Bact_23 | reverse complement strand
CCCCGTATCCGCACGTCAGCCAAGCCAGGATATCGACATACTTTGCCCTCTCAAGCCAGCTCCTCATCGATTGTCTCTCTCGCCTGTACTGGTAATAGCAGGCATCAGCATCTTCGAAGAACTCGATGGTCTTGAAATTCTTTATCAGTTTCAAGTATGATTCACCATCGTAGACGAAGCTACCTTTTATCTGATCCCAATGAACGTAAAGCCGCTGGTAGTCGGTTCCTTTCAAAGAGATCGTAGATTCGTTTCTGAAAGTTGAGTTTGAGAGCCGGAGGGTTCGGATGTTTCTCGCGTCTTCCAAAGTCAAATTTACACGGTCGAAAACGGAATCCTCGAAATTGACGTCTTCGCCGAAATCCCCATTCCTAAAGCAAACATTATCACCGTTGAACTTCGCCATCTTGAAGATAGCGCCGCTGTTATACTTCGCCTCATGGAAGTCAGCATTCCTGCTGAAATCTGCTGTCTCAAAGATGGCGTCGCCGCTGAAAAACGCATTCCTGAAGTAGACATCGCCATTGAATAATACATCAACAAACACAGCATTACCACTGAACTTAGTATTCTCGAAATAGATATTGCCACCCGAAAACACTGTCTCTTCAAAGTTGGCATTTCTGCCGATGAATTCTGCATCTCGGAAATAGGCGCTGCCTAAAAGAATGCTGTAACCGCTTTGGTAAACGCCGTACCCCCTAGGAAATATTCTAAACTTTATATTCATGAAGTCGGCATTGCCACTGAATACTGCCCCCCTGAAGTTAGCATCGCCTCTAAAGACTGCCCCCCCGAAGTATGCACCACCGTTTGAGATCTCGACATCTTGGAAATTGGCTTGTCCGGTAAATTCCGTCTCGTAAAAGATAGCGTCCTTGCGGAATTTAGTCCCCCGGAAATCTGCATACCCAGCAAACTCCGCTTTGAAGAAATTGGCGTCACCAGCGAACTCCGCCCAGCTGAAGTCTGGAGAACCTAAGCTGTATTCAAGAAAGAAGATACTGCTAATTGGTCTCCAGACATTAAGATCGTGGGCGATGAAATTAGCACCCGAAAATAATGCATCTTCAATGAAATTGGTGCCCATGAAATTAACAGGCTCCTGGAAAATAGATAAGCAGAAATTTACTTCGCCTCGAATCTCTGAGTTAATTATGCGAATAGAAGATTTAACAACTTTCATGTCTCCAGGAAGATCTGACATGCTTCCAGATACGCTCCTTTCGATATGTTGCACGGGCAGATCCAGTCCGCTCAGGTCCAGATCCCCCACCACGATCACGCGGTGGTACTCCACCGGCTCGCCCCGCTCGATCTTGGCGAGGATCTCGCTCGCCGGGACGATCGGCCGGGGGTCGTCGGCGGGCGCGCCAACGGCAGGGCTTGCGAGGAGTGGGGCCAGAAGAACCAGGGCCAGGATCGAGGAGGGTCTCATCTGGCCATGGTATTACTTCGAAGGTATACAAAAAGTTAGGGTGGGCTCTGGGCCGGATGTCCAACCTGGAATTCAGAGATCCCAGACTCCGACAGCAAGGATTATAGGCGATCGCCTTCTTAGTGGCGGGGAAAGCTCATGGACCTGATATCCTCCCTCCTCATCGCCCTCGGCCTCTCCATGGACGCCTTCGCCGTCTCGGTGACCGGCGGGGCGACCATGTCCCACGATAGGCTCAGGGGCGCCCTTGCGGCGGCGATCTTCTTCGGAGGCTTTCAGACCTTCATGCCCGTCATCGGCTGGCTCGGCGGGATCGGATTCAGCGACCTTGCTTCCAGCTACGACCACTGGATCGCCTTCGCCCTCCTCGCCCTCATCGGCGGCAAGATGATCTTCGAGTCGATGACCGTTGAGCCGTCCGAGCGGTCTGCGGACCTCCTCGACCTCCGCTTGCTGACACTTCTGGCCATCGCCACCAGCATCGACGCCCTCGCCGTCGGCGTCACCTTCGCCTTCCTCGACGTCTCCATCCTCGTTCCGGTGGCCATCATCGGCACCGTTACCTTCGCTCTCTCCTTTCTCGGGGTCTTCATCGGGAGCCGATTCGTCGGCCTTCTGGATAACAGGGTCGAGGTCGCCGGAGGTTTGATCCTGATCGGGATCGGCCTCAAGATCCTCCTAGATCACCTCTTCTTTTAAGTATAATTCCGGATTATGGCTGAAAGGGAGAACGAAATAGAACGAAGATCCTTATGCAGAGGTGGTGACAACCATTCCGGGATCCGACCCCTACGAGGACCAGGTCGAACGCTACGACCGCTGGTTTGAAAAAAATCGGGCCGCCTACCAATCGGAGCTCGCCGCCGTGGAGGCCCTCACGCCCCGTTTCGATCGGGGCCTGGAGGTGGGAGTGGGAACGGGGAGGTTCTCCGCCCCCCTCGGAGTCACCTTCGGCCTGGACCCATCGGTGGCTATGATGGAGGCGGCCCGAAGGCGGGGCGTCACCTGCGTCCGGGGCGTCGCCGAGCGGCTCCCCTTTCGGGACGGGGCCTTCGACCAGGTCCTGATGGTCACCGTCGACTTCCTCCTCTCTGACCGGGGGGCCGCCTTCCGGGAGATGGCGAGGGTCCTCGCGCCGGGCGGGGCGGTCGTCATCGGGTTCATCGACGGGGAGAGCCCCGTCGGCAGGCGGTACCAGCGAGAGAAAGGAGATAGAGAAGGTGAAAGCGATGGCGGAGACGGCTTTTATGGTGAGGCCCGCTTTCTCGCCCCCGAGGAGATGGCCGACCTCCTCAAAGCCGCCGGATTTGCCGACCTCGCCTTCGTCCAGACGCTATCCTGCGAGCCGGAGACGATGACGGAGGTGGAGGCCCCTCGGCCTGGGTGGGGGCGCGGCTCCTTCGTCGTCGTTCGAGGGAAGAAGGGCGATTGATCGGAAAGCCTTTTTTTCGTCCAGAGCCCCTTTAGGGGCGGGAGGGGCGAGGCGCTGAGCCCGCCGCCGCCCGTCGCCATCGGTCGGAAGCAGGAGTCCTCGCCGGTGAGGTGGCGCAGCCTCGGCTTCCCGGCCGGGTCCCTTAAACTTCACGAGCATAAGTCGATCTCATAGCTCCTACCGCTCTCGTAGTAATAATCACACCTGCAGGTGCGCCCCGAGCCGTAGACGGTGATCGTATGGCTCCTTGCTCCCGAGACGGTGATCGTAAATATCCCGTCCTTGGCGTCCCCCACCTGGCCGTCGGATCC
>LUZO01000014.1 GCA_001603685.1 Bacteroidales bacterium Bact_23 | reverse complement strand
ATTGTTCATTATTCATTGTTCATTATTCATTAATCCATTCATACTTCTTACCTCTTACCTCCGGCCTCCGGCCTCCACATAAAATACCTAATATTGCATCTCAATTCCTCCGAGTAATATCCCGCTGATTATGACCAGAGAAAACGCTTCCATTTCTGCTCCCGGCCTTATCCTCAAAATGCCGTTTACCGTTACCTCAGCCGATACCGATATGTATGGCCGGCTCAGGCTGAGTGCGCTTATCAATATGCTTATTCAGTCGTCCATCCGTTCGGCCGATGAGCTGGGGTTCGGCTTCTCCGAGCTTGAGTCGCAGGATCTTTTCTGGGTTTTGAGCCGTTTCTCCGTTGAAATCGACAGGCCCCTTTTCTGGAAACAGGGCGGCAGCGTTGAAACCTGGCCCAAAGATATTGACAGACTGTTGTATATCAGGGACTTCATTGTTTCGGACGAAATGGGTAACCGCCTTGCAAGAGCCACTTCAGGGTGGCTTACCGTAGATATGAAAGCCAAGCGTAGCCGGCTGATGGAGCCTGACATCCCCGCCTCATTTACCCGCCTGAAAGAGCACCACGCCCTGACGGCCAGGCCCGAAAAGCTTGGACCCGTTACCGGAGAAGCGGTTTCGGAAATCGGTGTCTCTTATTTCGATCTGGATATCAACCGCCATGTAACTACCACCCGCTATTTCGATTGGATGATGGACAGTTTCCCGCCCGAATTCCACGAAAAAATGTATCCCAAAGCGGTCTCCGCCAATTTTATCAAGGAAATCAGACCCGGTGAAAAGATCAGACTAATCCGCAGCAGCGATGGTAATCATGGCTACCACTTTGAAGGACACAACCTTAGCAGAGATATTACTGCATTCAGGGGGAAGATTGTGTTTGGGGAATGAGGTAATCCGCAGCGGAGGAAACAGGGAATTCCTTTAGTAGCCGGCAAAGAATTATTTAATATTCAGTACAGGTTAATGTATTGATTTTTAATCGCATAAAACCAAAAAAGGCCCGGCGCAATGCCGGACCTTCTGAGTAGCCCCGATAGGAATCGAACCTATATTTAAAGTTTAGGAAACTTCCGTTCTATCCATTGAACTACAGGGCCATAAATTCCGCTGCAAAAATAAACATTTTTTGAAAAACAACCAAATGGCCTGTCATCTAATTTTCAATACAATTCGTATAATTTGCCCAACAATCTTTACTTTTGTCACTTCACTACCCTGTTTTTGCCATGAGAAAAACATTGACCATTCTGCTGGCGCTGGTTGCGGCCGGCGCATCCGCACAGTTCGAAAAGCACTTTTACAATAAGACCCTGCGCATCGACTATATCCATACCGGTACCGCCACTACTGATGTCTATGCCCTGGATGAGATGATTGAAGAGCCTTTCTGGGGTGGGCCAAAGACCAGCCTGGTTTCGCCTTTCGATTACGGCGAGTTCAAATATACGGTTACCGATGATGCCACGGGTGAACTTATTTTTTCAAAAGGCTACTCCAGCCTGTTTGCCGAGTGGCAGACCACTGCCGAAGCGCATGAGCTGAGCCGTGCCTATCCGGAGAATGTGGTGATGCCATTCCCCAGAAAGCCCGCTACCGTTAACTTCTACAAACGTCCGAGAAACGGAAACTGGGAAAAACAATTTACCCTGAAGATCGACCCGAAAAGCTACTTCATCAAAAAGGAGAACCGGCTTCAGTTCCCCCACTTTATGGTAAACGATGCCGGCGACCCGGAGCATTGCCTCGACCTGGTTTTTATCCCCGAGGGATATACCGCCGCCGAGATGGATAAATTCAGGGAAGACTGTAAACGGATGGCTGGTTATCTGCTGCAGACCAAACCATACGACGAGTACCGCGACAAAATCAACATTTACGGAATCGAGGCGCCATCGGCCGAAAGCGGGGTGGATGTTCCCGGAAAGGGCATTTGGAAAAAGACCATCGTCAACAGCGCGTTTTACACCTTCAACATCGACCGCTACCTGACCACCCCGGACATGAAAAGCGTGCGCGACCTGGCAGCCAATGTGCCTTACGACCTCATCTGTGTGCTTGCAAACTCGCAAACCTACGGAGGCGGGGGCATTTACAACCATTACGCCCTGTTTACCAGCGACCATCCCATGGCGCTTCCCGTTTTTGTGCATGAGTTCGGTCACAGCTTTGCCGGTTTGGGCGATGAGTACTACAGCTCGGAAGTAGCTTATGAAGATTACTACAACCTCAGCATAGAACCCTGGGAACCCAACCTGACCACTTTGGTTAACTTCGATGCCAAATGGAAGGATATGCTCGTGGAAGGAACGCCGGTTCCTACCCCGGAAAAACAAAAAGACAAATACCCGGTTGGCGTTTTCGAGGGTGGAGGATATATGACTAAGGGAGTATATCGTCCGGCTCACGACTGCCTGATGAAATCGGTGTCGTACAAGGAGTTTTGCCCCGTTTGCCAGCGGGCAATCAAAAATATGATCGGATTTTATACTGGTAACTGAAACCAAACCGCCGGTTTTTTGGTTCATTAATCATTGTATCCTGAATTCCGGCTGAGCACTTCCTCAGCGGGTTTCCGGAGAAATTTTTCCATTAACTACCTTATATGTAATGAATGATATAAAATCCATCTGCGTTTTTTGCGGTTCTTCACCGGGCGCCCTGCCCGAATACACCCATGCCGCCCGCGAACTTGGCAGGCTGCTGTCTGAACAGGAGATCAGGCTGGTTTACGGCGGAAGTAGCATCGGCCTGATGCGGGTGCTTGCCGATTCGTGCCTCGGGGCGGGAGGCCGGGTAACCGGCATTATGCCGCATAACCTGATTGAGATGGAGGTAGCCTACCGCGACCTGACCGAATTTTATGTGGTGGAGACCATGAGCGAACGGAAAGAGATGATGGGCAGGCTCTCGGATGCCTTTATCGCCATGCCCGGCGGTGTGGGTACGCTGGATGAAATCTTCGAAGTAATGTCGTGGAACCAGCTCGGGATTATGAACAAACCGCTGGCATTGCTCAATGTTGAAGGATATTACGACCACCTGATCCGCTTCCTCGATTACACCGTAAATCAGAAATTCGTCAGGCCGGAGCACCGCAACAATCTGGTTGTAAGCAATGATCCCGAAAGACTGATTGCCGGCATCCGCAGCCACATCAATCAGAAAACCGACAGCAAATGGATTGACGACCTGAAATCGGCGACCGCCAGAAGGCTTTAAAATCAGGAGTTCTCCTCCCCTGCTGCAAACCGGTTGGCAAAATCCGCAATCTCGCCGGTATTCTGCTCCAGCATGCATTTGAAATGTCCTTTCGGGCATTCTTCGAAGCCGATTTTGCTGCACGGCCTGCAGTTAAGGCCTTTCACTTCGGCAACAAACTGAGGCTCACCGGGCTTCAGATAAGGATACATGCCGAAATCGGGAACGGTATTCCCCCACACCGAAACAATGGGTTTATGAAAAGCGGCGGCAATGTGCATCAGGCCGGTGTCGTTGGTAATTACCACCCTGGCCTGTTTCACCAGTGAGGCCGATTGCATCAGGCTGAACTTGCCGCAGGCATTCATGGCATTCAGCTCGCTAACGGCAGCCACCTCCTGTGCCCGCTCAAAATCTTCGGGGCCGCCAAGCAGGATTACCGGCAGGCGGAGTTTTCGGAGTACTTCAATTATCTTTTCTGAAGGCAGAATCTTGGTATTGTGCCTGCCTCCGGTAACAAACGCCATATAACCTGCACGAAAAGGCCCCGGCAGCGATCCGGTGCTTACCTCATCCTCAGGCGGAATGTAAAACTCCAGCCCTTCGCCGTCGTTTTTCACGCCAAGGTGTTTCACCGTGTTCATGTAGCGGTCCACAATATGCACATCCGGCATAAGATTCAGCTTAAAACGCACCAGCAGCCACTTCCGGATGTTGAGTTTAGTAAACCTGCTGAAAGGCACTCCCAGCATGGCAATCACCTGCCACGACCGAAGGTTGTTGTGCAGGTCAATAATATGGTCGTATCGTTCCGCCCTGAGCTGCGAAACCACTTCCGATACCGTTTTGCGGATTGTAATCACCTTGCTGATGCGGGGATTTGCCCTCAGGATGGGCGCAAACGCCTCTTTGGTAAGATAGTGGATTTCAGCGCCGCCGAGCTGCTGCTGCAGACAACGGACAACCGGTGTGGTGAGCACAATGTCGCCAATGGAGCTGAAACGGACAATCAG
The DNA here is from genome assembly GCA_001603685.1 of Bacteroidales bacterium Bact_23. GTDB lineage: Bacteria > Bacteroidota > Bacteroidia > Bacteroidales > Lentimicrobiaceae > Lentimicrobium. Next base: position 2,267 of record LUZO01000014.1, on the reverse strand, counting down.
TATTTTCTGAGGCATCGGTAAAAGGTCTGGGAAGCAAAATTAACGAAATTGCCGGGATAACTATTGTATCCGGTTTTTTTCAGATCACTATCTTTGCATCATGATTTTCATTGACACCCACACCCATATTTATCTTGACGAATTCGACAGCGACCGCAGCGAGGCGGTTGAGCGTGCAAAACAAAACGGCGTCAGGTATATGCTGCTGCCTAATATCGACAGCACTTCGGTTGATGACATGCTCACCCTTTCGGACGAATTCCCCGGAAACTGCTTCCCCATGATGGGACTTCACCCCACCTCGGTAAAGGAAAACTACCGCGAAGAGCTGGCGCTGGTCGAATCCTGGCTGCAAAAACGGAAATTCTTCGGTATAGGCGAATGCGGCATCGACCTCTACTGGGATAAAACCTTCTTCAAGGAGCAGGAGTATGTTTTCAGGCATCAGATCGAACTGGCGCTGGCTTACGATATGCCGCTGATTGTCCACATCAGGGATTCGTACAACGAGGTAATAAGAATTCTGAAAGATGTGAACAAGCCTGACCTGCGGGGCATCTTTCACTGCTTTTCGGGCAGCACCGAACAGGCAAGACAGGCCACCGGACTGGGTTTCAGCCTGGGGCTGGGCGGGGTAATCACCTTTAAGAACAACCGGATGCAGGAGACCCTGAAACATGTGGACCTGAAACATCTGGTTCTTGAAACCGATGCCCCTTTTCTGGCGCCGGTGCCATATCGCGGCAAGCGGAACGAGCCTTCCTACATTCCGCTGGTAGCCGAAAAGGTCGCCGAAATCAAAAACATCGGGGTGGAAGAGGTTGCAAAGGCCACAACCGAAAACGCCATCAGGCTTTTCGGATTGCAGGATGAAGTGCGGAAACAGTAGCTCAAATGAACGCCGGCGGCATGTAAACCGTGGTAAAAACGGCGGACAGTCCAACATACACCAGGTTATGCCGAAACCAGAATACCTCCGCTGATTAGTTTGGGATAAACAAATAGTTCTCCTTAACTTTGCCCTTTCTGAATCCGATAACTTTCTGAAAAATATGGAATCGAACATTCTGATCATTTATACCGGCGGAACCATAGGTATGATACAGGATCCCAACACGGGCGCCCTGACTCCTTTCAATATCGAAGCCCTGTATCAGCACATTCCGGCGCTTCAGAATTTCAACTGCAGAATTGATTCCTACTGCTTCGAGCCGCTGATTGATTCATCCAACATGAATCCTCCATTCTGGATTAAACTGGCCAGGGTAATTGAAGAGAATTACGAAAAATACGACGGTTTCGTCATTCTTCACGGAACCGATACCATGGCGCACACCGCTTCAATGCTCAGTTTTATGCTTGAGAATCTGAACAAGCCGGTAGTATTTACCGGGGCGCAGCTTCCGATGGGGATGGTGAGAACCGATGGCCGGGAGAATTTTATCAATGCCATTGAAATTGCCTCCGCCAGGATTGATGATACCCCCGTTGTACCAGAAGTTACCATCTGTTTTGAAAATCAGCTGATGCGCGGCAACCGCACCAATAAGTTCAATGCCGAAAACTTCAACGCCTTTCTCAGCGGTAACTATCCGTTGCTGGCTCAGATGGGGGTGCACATAAAATACAACACGGAGTATATCTTCAAGCCCAACTTCAAAAAGCTGAAAGTCCATTTCAACCTCGATCCGAATATCGCCATTCTGAAGCTTTTCCCGGGGATCACCGAGAATGTGGTCAGAAGCATCATCAATATTCCGGGTTTAAAGGCGCTGATACTCGAAACCTATGGCGCCGGCAACGCACCAACCGACGCCTGGTTTCTGAAAACGCTGCATGAAGGGATTGTCAGCGGAATCACCATTTTCAATGTAACCCAGTGCAAGGGAGGCTCGGTTGAGATGGGCAAATATGAAACCAGTGTGGAACTGAGCAGCATAGGTGTTGTCGGAGGATATGACATCACCACCGAATCGGCGGTGGCAAAAATGATGTATCTGCTGGGTGAGGGATATTCCGGGAAAGAACTTACCCGGATGCTTCAGACCCCTTTACGGGGCGAACTGACGGTTTCCTGAACAAAAATCCGCCTGAATAGTGATTATTTGAGGCATATTTGTAATTTTAGAAACATTCTAAATTGCCAATTTGCTGATTTCAACAGGAATAAACAAAACAGAAGGATTAAAAAATAGATTAAAAAGAGTATTGTACACTTTTTTTTGTATTTTAGCGCCCTGAAATTTCAACGATGGGATATAAAAAGC
>LUZO01000013.1 GCA_001603685.1 Bacteroidales bacterium Bact_23 | reverse complement strand
AATGTTACGGTATCACCCTCGTTAACGCGATCGATCAGACCGGTAGCGTGAACAAAGTACTCTTTTCCGGACTCTTCGTCAAGAATAAATCCGTAACCTTTTGATTCGTTGAAGAATTTTACTTTTCCTGTTTTCATGTTATTGGTAATAATTAAAAAATAAGTGCAAATATAGTTTAATATTAAATAAGCCGACAAGTCATAAGAAATTTTTATTTGGGTATGATTTACATTTCTTAAAAGCTTGCCCCACTTAGTGCATTACAAACATTATCAGTTAGTTAACTGAAAATATTTCACTGCCGTCGTTCTGAAAAAAGTTGTACAAATCAAAATAATTCATCGAGCTGGCTCTTCAGCAGTTCGATTTTTGCTTCAGCATCGGCCAGTTTGCGCCTTTCGTTCTCCACAATTTCAGGTTTTGCATTGTTTACGAAACGCTCATTCCCCAGTTTTTTCATCACCGAATCAAGGAAGCCCTGCATATAAACCAGCTCTTTCTCCAGCCTTTCGCGTTCAGCTTCCAGGTCAACGCCTTCGCCCAGCGGAATGTAATACTCGGTGGCCTTCACCAGAAATCCTGCGGCTGTTGCCGGTTTTTCGGTTACATAAGTGATGGCGGAGGCATTCCCCAGCTTGGCCACCACCTCATCGAACTGCGATGCAGGATTCTCGCCCTTTATCAGCAGTTCAATGCTATCTTTAAACGGAATGTTCTTCTCCTTGCGGATATTCCTGATTCCGATAACCACGCTTTCGGCAAACTCGAAGGCGGCAAGCAGCTCTTTATCAGCCTTTTCAGAAACCGGCATGGCGCTTACCATAATGCTATCGCCCTCTTTGCGCTTTTCGAGCAACTGCCAGATCTCCTCGGTTATAAACGGCATGAACGGATGCAGCACCTGCATAAGTTTACCGAAGAATCTGTTGGTGGCCTCCAGGGTAGCCCTGTCAACCGGCTGCTGATAGGCCGGCTTTACCATTTCGAGGTACCATGAGCAGAAGTCGTCCCAAATCAGCTTGTACACAGCCATCAGGGCTTCCGACAGGCGGTATTTTGCGAAGTTGTCCTCAATCTGGGCAAGCGCATCGTTGAATCTGGCTTCAAACCACTGAACCGATGCCATTGCATAGGCCGGTTGCGGCAGGCTGTTGTCAACCGTCCATCCTTTAACCAGTCGCAGTGCATTCCATATCTTATTGCTGAAATTCCTGCCCTGCTCGCAAAGGCTTTCATCAAACGGAAGGTCGTTTCCTGCAGGTGAAGTCAGCAGCATGCCGACGCGCACGCCGTCGGCGCCAAACCTGGCGATCAGCTCGAGCGGCTCGGGCGAATTGCCCAGCGATTTCGACATCTTGCGGCCCAGCTTATCGCGCACAATACCGGTAAGGTAAACATTCCCGAAAGGAACCTCGTTGCGGTATTCCAGCCCGGCCATAATCATGCGGGCCACCCAGAAAAAGAGGATCTCGGGTGCGGTAATCAGGTCGTTGGTCGGATAATAGTATTTGATATCGGGATTATCGGGGTTGCGGATGCCGTCGAAAACCGAAATCGGCCACAGCCACGAGGAGAACCAGGTATCCAGCACATCCTCATCCTGACGGAGGTCATCCGCTGCGAGGCCGGCGTTTCCGGTAAGCCGGCGCGCTTTTTCAAGCGCCTCTTCTGCCGTTTTGGCAACAACCACTTCGCCCGATGGCAGATAGTAGGCGGGAATCCGCTGCCCCCACCACAACTGACGGCTGATGCACCAGTCGCGTACATTTTCCATCCAATGGCGGTAGGTATTTTTGAACTTCTCCGGGTGAAACTGAACGGTATCGTTCATTACCACTTCCAGAGCCGGTTTGGCCATCGCATCCATTTTCAGGAACCACTGCATCGATAGCTTGGGTTCAATCACCTCATCGGTACGCTCCGAAAAACCAACATTATTCACATAATCTTCAATTTTCCAAATATGTCCGTGGTTCAGCAGGTCTTCAACAATACGCTCGCGAACCCTGAAGCGATCCTGGCCAATGTAGAGCCTTGCCTTTTCGTTCAGGGTACCGTCATCGTTAAAGATATCAATGGATTCAAGGTTGTATTTCTGACCGATCATATAGTCGTTGACATCGTGTGCCGGCGTAATCTTCAGGCAGCCGGTACCAAATTCGCGGTCAACATATTCATCGGCAATCATCGGAATGGAGCGCTTGATAAGCGGAACCAGCACCCGCTTTCCTGCCAAATGCCTGTATCGCTCATCTTCAGGGTGATAGCATACGGCGGTATCGCCAAGAATGGTCTCGGGGCGCGTGGTGGCAATGGTCACCCACTCATCGGCGCTGCCTTCAACCTTGTATCTTACATAATAGAGCTTCGATTTAACCTCCTTGTAGATCACTTCCTCATCGCTGAGGGCGGTAAGCGCTTTCGGATCCCAGTTTACCATGCGCACACCTCGGTATATCAGCCCTTTGTTGTATAGGTCAATGAACACATCGATTACCGACTCGTACATGGAATCGTCCATGGTAAACCTGGTACGGTCCCAATCGCATGAGGCGCCCAGCTTTTTCAACTGTTCCAGAATAATGCCGCCGTGCTTCTCTTTCCATTCCCAGGCATGTTTCAGGAACTCCTCACGGGTCAGCGACGATTTTTCAATGCCCTGCTCCTTCAGCCGGGCAACCACTTTTGCCTCGGTAGCAATGGAAGCATGGTCGGTTCCGGGGAGCCAGAGCGTGTTTTTACCCTGCATACGCGCACGGCGGGCAAGCACATCCTGAATGGTATTGTTGAGCATGTGGCCCATGTGAAGCACTCCGGTAACATTGGGCGGAGGGATTACTATGGTATATGGTTCGCGCTCGTCCGGAACCGAATGAAAGAATTTATGGTCGAGCCAGTATTGGTACCATTTGTTCTCAATGCCCGAAGGGTCGTATTTGGCGGGAATTTCCATGTGTAATGAAAGCTGATTTCTTAAAAAGTGCAAAAGTAGTAAAAAAAACGGAGCCGGAAGCCGGATTGAAATTCACGCTGAAAGTAAGATTTGGAGACTGCCGGAGTAGAGGTTGAGGTTGTGTTTCGGCTTGGTTCGGCTGGTCTCGGCTCCGCTCAATCACCGTCGCACGACTACCGTCGCTCAGCAACCAGGGTTGAGGTTAGAATTATGAAATAACAGTTTTACCTGGAATTGCGTCCGGCATCAGCAACCTCCTGATCCGGCAGTTCTGTTAATCCTGTCAACCTATTTAATCCTGTAAATCCTGTAAATCCTGTCAATCCTGTCAAAAAATTAAATCCTGTGAATCCTGTAACCCCTGTCAACCTGTTTAATCCCGCCGATCCTGTTTAATATTTTCTCACTCCTTCACCCACTTACCACTTCCAATTACCCGGTCTTTTGCGTAAATGCGGTAAGGATATATTCCTGCCGGCAATGTTGAGGTGTTTACCCGTTGCATATCAGTCGTAATTTCTTCGGTAAAGATGAGCCGGCCGTTTAAATCAAAAAGCTGCAAAGTAGCGACTTTATGCTGCACAGCCAGTTTAACCTGCAGATACCCGCTACCAGGATTTGGAAAAGCAATGGCTTCCTGCGCCAGCGGCAACTCATTGTTTTGGGTGTTTACGATTAAACCTTCGCTGTTGACTTTAAGAACAAAAGGATCGAAATGGCAATTAAATGGTATAGCCAGATTATCAAAAAAATCACCCGCAACTACAATATGGTAGTCACTCGTTTCTATAATGTCTCTTGGATAATATACTCCATCGCCACCATAAAAAATCTGTTCTATCAACTCAAGATCAAAATTTAGCTTGTTTAAAACAACATAAGTCGGGTAAGGTGAGCATGGCAGGTACTGAGTAATATTGTACCAGCCCATCACCCAGATGTAGTCAGAGGTTACAAGGATATTTTTTTTTCCTGCACCCGGGTATGTTACAGAATCAGCACCACCTGGTAGCTGTATTTGCCTGAGAAGTGAATCTTGTAAATTGTATTCAGCAATACCCAAATCTCTCTGTGATGTTTGTATGTCATATAGTGTGCCCGACAATAAATAAGTTGAATCGTTCTTTGCAGCCATCTTGGATTGTGGGGAAAATTCACTGTAAGGCATTACCACTTCAAGGTTGGCTAAATCATAACTTATTTTTGCAACAGGATTTTGCGGATAAGTAGGGGAAAAATCGAAGTAATTAACTTTTACCAATTCACTAATTTCATCAATAATGAGGGAAGAAGCAGCTTTATTTATTGTGTCATCAGCCACTAAGTATTCAAATTCACCATTTATAAGGTGAGCTCTTATTACTGAGTAGTTATAGAATAGCGTAGAATTTGGTGTTCTAAAAGAAGACAGAAT
>LUZO01000012.1 GCA_001603685.1 Bacteroidales bacterium Bact_23 | reverse complement strand
GTGCAGCGGCTATCATGCCGGCATCTTCTGTCACAGGTATGAATGCGCCCGAAAGGCCGCCCACATTACCGGATGCCATGAGGCCTCCCTTTTTGACGGCATCGTTGAGCATGGCAAGAGCAGCGGTGGTACCGCATGCTCCGCATTGCTCAAGACCTATCTCTTCCAGTATGTGAGCTACGGAATCTCCTACAGCCGGTGTAGGCGCCAGGGAAAGATCGATTATACCGAAAGGCACTCCAAGCGCTTCGGATGCTTCAGTACCTACAAGCTGGCCCATTCGTGTTATTTTGAATGCGGTTTTTTTGATAACATTGGCTACTTCGTTGAGGTCTGAATCCTTATCCATCTTTGCAAGAGCGGCCCGTACTACTCCGGGACCGGACACGCCTACGTTGAGCGCGCAGTCCGGTTCGCCCGGACCATGGAATGCGCCGGCCATAAAAGGATTGTCTTCAGGAGCATTGCAGAATACCACAAGTTTTGCAGCGCCGATGCACTGTCTGTCTTTTGTGCATTCTGCAGTTTCAAGTACGGCCTTCCCCATCAGAGCGACAGCATCCATATTGATTCCGGACTTCGTGCTGCCTACGTTTACCGAGGAGCATACGAACTCTGTTTCGGAAAGAGCCTGCGGTATGGAAGCGATCAGCCTGCGGTCTCCGGGAGAGAAACCCTTATGCACCAGTGCCGAAAACCCTCCGATAAAATTCACTCCTGTCTGTTTTGCTGCTTTGTCCAGGGTCAGAGCATATCTGACCGGGTCGCCGCCGGATGCCCCGGCAATGAGTGCTATCGGAGTTACGGAAATCCTCTTGTTAACGATAGGAATGCCGTATTTTTTTTCTATTTTTTCACCGGCGGACACCAGATGCTCTGCGTATGAACATATTTTGTCATAGGTTTTTTCGCAGGAACGTCCTATATCGCTGTCGGCGCAGTCCAGCAGCGATATGCCCATGGTTATGGTCCTTATATCGAGATTCTCTTCCTGGATCATGGTTATGGTCTCCAGGATATCGTTCATATTAAGCATGTTATAATCTCCTGTGTGTTCTGTATAGTTTCAGCCGTAAGTTTCATATGCGGTGCATGGAATCGAAAATATCTTCATGCATTACATGTATCTGCATGCCGTCAACGTTTTTGTCCAGATTCTCCCTTAGTTTATCCAGGCTGCAGTTCATAGAGGAGATATCGATCAGCATCACCATGGCAAAGTATTCCTGAAGAACAGACTGATTGACTTCGAGGACGTTGGCATCCGCGTCCGCACAGGTGCCGCTGACCCTGGCCAGTATACCCACCATATCTTTTCCTATAACTGTTATGACAGCTTTCATATATTACCTCCGTTTTACCTTTCCAGATATATCTTTCTTGTTGTGAAGTTGTAGAAACCTACAGTGGCCCCGGAGACCACTTTTGAGGCCATGTAGTATATATTGAGTTTTTCGACCATCAGCCACATGAGCGCCTGGTTCAGGCCCAGACCTATAGCGCTCAGTGAAACGAAGATGATGAATTCGATTTTTTTAATCCTTTTGTCCCTTACGGAGTATACCCATTTCACGCTTATCAAATAATTCACGGCTGTAGCTATGGTGAAGGATATACCGCTGGAAAGAAGATACCGGATACC
>LUZO01000011.1 GCA_001603685.1 Bacteroidales bacterium Bact_23 | reverse complement strand
CCATAATTCCAATTGATTATCAATACCTTTAAAACTCCGGCTTATGTCAGCAATTAAAAGATTTTTCAGCTTTGGTATCGCTTTATTACTTGTAGCGCTTATTTCTTGTTCGCCAGGCGGTGAGCTCAGGATTGAATCGATGAATTTTGACAAACAGATTGATCAGTTTCAGAATCTCGAATTTGTGTTCAACCGCGACCTTGCCGCAGATTCCGTTTTCAATATCTGGGATTCAACCGTTTACATTAAAATCACCCCTGAAATTCCGGGCAAGTTTAAATGGGTTTCGGCCAGGGAGCTGGTATTTTCACCTGCCGTTCCCTTCTCGCCGAACACCGATTACACGGCCACGCTGACAAAGGAGTTAACCAGATATGCCAAAGGGCGGCTTGCCGCAGGTTCCGGGCAGATCGACTTCCACACGCCCTACCTCGCCATTGAGCGTACCCATGCCTACTGGGGAGTCAATGAAGTTTCGCAAAGCCAGATTCAACTCAGAATCAGCTTATTTTTCAATTATGAAGTAGATCAGGAGAATCTTCGCAGCTTCCTTTCATTGAAAAACGGCGCACAGACGCTGCCGTTCGATCTGATTGCCTCATCAGAAACCAACGGAGCTGAACTGGCCATTCCCGTTCAGGACAACAACGCACCGGAAGGTGATATCGTCCTCACTCTGGGAAAGGGGATAAAATGCGTAGGCTCATCGCGTGCCACTCCGGAAGATGAGCAGTTTATCCTGACCATCCCTCCGCGCGACAGGCTGGAGATTTCGGAAGTTACCGGCGGTTTTGAAGGCGGCGATGGCATCATCAGGGTGTTTACCTCCCAACCGGTGATTACCCGAAACCTGAAAAGCCTGCTGAAACTGAACCCTGAAATTCCTTACGAACTCTCCTCAACCGGAAACGGATTCCAGCTGACGGGCAGCTTTGCCGAAGGCTCAACGGTTGAACTGAACATTTCCGGCAAAATCAGGGGAATATTCGGGCCGGAGCTGGGCAACGACGAAAAACACACCGTCAGGTTCGGCGACCTGAAACCGCATATTTCCTTCACCGATCAGAACAGCCTCTACCTTACGCCGGAGGGGTCGCGGAATCTGGGAATCAACCTCATCAATGTTCCCAGACTGAAGATAACGGTATTCAAAGTGTTCGAAAACAATATCCTGCATTATATGCGTCAGGGAAAAACCTGGGACTGGTATTACGATGACGACGAGTACTACGACCTTTTCGGTTATCCGCTGGATGAGAATTACGGAAAAATCATCTCATCACGCGAAATCGATACCCGTTCACTTCCGAAAAAAGGCAATATCAGGCTGCTTAACCTGAAACCCGAGGAGCTGGAACTTTCATCGGAAGCAAAGGGGCTTTATCTGATAAAGGTAGCTTCGGTGGACAAATCCTGGCTGAACGATGTGCAGCTTGTTGCCGTTTCCGATATCGGGCTGATTGTGCGCGAAGGCTCGGATGAGATATTCGTTGCCGCCCGCTCCATCTCGACGGCCCGTCCGATTGAAGGGGTTACCATCGGATTTGTGAGCGGCAACAACCAGAAGGTGCATCAGCTTACCACCGGATCGGATGGAACCACAACCTTCAGGGATGTGCAGAAAACCATTCCCGGTTTCAGCATCAGCATGATTACCGCCAGAAAGGGCGACGACTTCAATGTGTTGCTTTTCAGCCGTTCGGGTGTGGAGACCTCGCGATACGATGTTGGCGGCAAGCGAACCGCAGGCATGACCTACGATGCATTCATTTACGGCGACCGCAACCTTTACCGCCCCGGCGATTCGGTATTCTGCAATGCCGTTGTGCGGAACTTTAACTGGGAGACCGTTTCGGACCTGCCTGTTAAATTCAGGGTACTGGCGCCCGACGGGCGTGATTTTCTGCTGAAACGAGCCCAGCTCAACGGAAACGGCGCCGCTTTGCTCAGCTTCGGCCTGCCCGCCTCGGCACTCACCGGCACTTATGTGATTGAGATGCTCGCTTCGAACGATGTGCTGATGGGCACCTACAAGATTGCCGTTGAAGATTTTATGCCCGACAGAATCAAGGTGGAAGTAAAAACCGATAAAAAGGCATACCGCCCGGACGAAACGCTCAGTGTTGATGTTACCGCCACCAATCTGTTCGGGCCGCCGGCCGCCAACCGCAAGGTAGAGAACGAACTCCGCATCAGCCGAAAACAATTTAATCCTGCAAAGTATCAGGATTACAACTTCAGCATCGTAACCCCGACCGAAACCTATTTTCAGTTTCAGGTGAACGAAGGCGTAACCGGCGCCGATGGCCGTCTGGTACAGCGCTTTACGCTTCCGTCGTACCGCAACATCGGGTTGCTCGAAGGGAAATTGTTCACCACCGTTTTTGATGAAACCGGCCGTCCGGTCAATCGCTATACCCCCATCGAGATCATTACCCAGGAGAGTTTTCCGGGAATCAGGCGCCTGCCGGGATGGGTCACCACCCAGAAGCCGGTCGGCATCAGCATCATTTCGCTCGACCGCGACGAAAATCCGGTAAACGCTAAGACCCGCATCGAGATTGTCCACATCAAATGGGAAACGGTGCTTGAAAAGAACTACGGACAAACGAGCTACCGTTCGCAGAAAAAAGAGAGCATTGTCTATTCAAAAGAGGTGTCGGTCTCCGCACAGGGGCACTCGTTCCAGTACTCCCCTCCCGTTTCGGGCGAATATCAGGTGCGCATCAGCAATGCCGGCAGCCCCAATTATGTTTCGGAATATTTCTATGCGTATGGCTGGGGCGATTCCGGAAACTCGTCGTTTTATGTAAACCGCGAAGGAGAGATTGGCATTGAAACCGATAAGGATCAGTATAAGCCGGGTGAAACGGCAAAGGTACTTTTCAAAACGCCATTCGACGGGGAGCTGCTGGTTACCGTGGAGCAGAACAAAGTACTTGAACATCACACCCTTAAGGCTGAAGGCAGCGGAGCCTCTCTCAACCTGAAGGTTACCAGGGAATACCTCCCCAATGTCTATATCAGTGCCACGCTGATCCGCAAGACCGACAACTCGGGCCTGCCGCTTACCGTTGCCCACGGATATGCCAGCATCAAGGCCGATGATCCGGGGCTGAACCTGAGTGTAGCGGTTGATGCGCCCGAAAGCCTGCGTTCGAAGGTGAACCTGCCTGTGAAGATCAAGACCGCACCTCATGCCGAAGTAACCATTGCCGTGGTTGACGAGGGAATTCTTCAGATTACCGGTTACCAGACTCCCGACCCCTATGACTATTTCTACCAGAAACGGGCGCTGGAGGTTAATCCGTACGACCTGTTCGACGAGTTGTTCCCAGAACTATCGGGCGGCAGAGGCTCCACCGGAGGCGATATCGGGTTTGACCTGGGCAAACGAATCAATCCATTGACTGCCAAGCGAGTAAAGCTGCTATCGAAGTTCAGCGGCATCAAAAAAGCCGACTCGAGGGGGAATGTAACCTTCCAGGTGGATATTCCGCAGTTCTCGGGCGCCGTCAGAATTATGGCGGTGGTTTACAAGGAAAACAAGTTCGGATCGGGCGAGAAACTGGTCAGGGTTGCCGATCCGCTGGTCATCAGCAGTTCGCTTCCGCGATTCCTCAGCCCGGGTGATGATGCCGAAGTGGTGGTTACCCTGACCAACACCACCGATAAGGCGATGAGCGTGAAGCCCGAAATAAAGGTAACGGGGCCGCTTTCCGCCGGAGAGTTGAGCGCATCGTTCATCACCATCCCGCAAAACAGCGAACAGCAGTTCTCCTATCGCCTGAAAGCCGGCAATACTACCGGAACGGCCGGTGTAACGGTGAATGTGACTGCCGGCGGCGAATCGTATTCCGAAGTGACGGAAATAGGCGTGCGCCCTGCTGCCGGACTGGTGAAATCGGCTTTAGCAAGAAGCGTGAAGGGAGGCGAAAAGGCCACCTTCAAGCCTGCCGATGAGTATCTGGAAGGCACCGCCTCTTCACGGCTGCTGATTACCCGCTCCCCTGCCGGACGCTACGCCCGCAACCTCAGCGAACTGGTGAACTACCCGTACGGTTGCCTGGAGCAAACCATCTCGAAAGCTTTCCCGCAGCTCTATTTCGATAACCTTGCCGGAATGCTGAAGCAGGGATCGCTGGCAGGCAAATACAATACCGGTGAAAATATCCGCGAAGCCATCATGAAAATCGCCTCACTGCAGCAATACAACGGAGGGTTGGTTTCGTGGCCCTCCGGTGGTGAGGTAAACTGGTGGAACACCGCCTATGCCGCCCACTTCCTCTACGAAGCGGAACAGGCCGGATACACCGTAAATCCCACGGTGGTTAAAAACATCCACAACTACCTGCTTGAGAATGTAAAGCAGAAACCATCAACCAGCTATTTTTACAAGAGAGAGAATGACAATCAGTGGCAGAAGGTTATGCAGCCCAACCGCGAAACTTTCTATTCGCTGTATGTGCTGGCACTTGCCGGAAAGCAGCATATGCCGACCATGAATTACTACAAAGCCAGAAAGGATGAACTCAGCAACGACAGCCGTTTTATGCTTGCCTGCTCATATGCCCTTGTTGGTGACAGCAAGAGTTTCAATGCACTGCTGCCCCAAAGCTGGGACGACAGCCGGCAGCCGGCGGTAATGAGCGGCGGAAGCTACAGCTCACCCCTGCGCGACAGGGCCATTGCACTTTACACCCTGGTAAGCGTTGATCCGACCAATCTGCAGGTTCCCACCCTTGCCCGCCAGGTTGGCGATATGCTTTCAGCCTCCAAATGGCTGTCAACGCAGGAAATGGCATTCTCATTCCTTGCGCTGGGCAAACTGGCCGAAAAATCGAAAGACGACAACATAACCGCAACGGTGGCCCTGAAAGACGGCAAAACCGTTCCCTTCAAGGGCGATGACCTTGCGCTGGACATCACCGGAAACGAAGCCGGCCTGACCACCTCCGGAACCGGCACACTATATTGCTATTTCGAAACGGAAGGGGTACCGGTTTCAGGAGTAAGCGGTGATGAAGACAGAGTACTCTCGGTGCGCAGGCGCCTGCTCGACAGAAACGGCTCACCCGTAAACAAAAACGAGCTCAGGCAGAACGACCTGCTGGTTGTGGAGATATCGCTGAGTACCAACGACAACAGCTTTGTGGAAAATGTGATCATCACCGATATCCTGCCGGCCTGCTTTGAGGTTGAGAACACCAGGCTTACCACCGAAAGGGGTTTTGACTGGACCAGCGAAAGAGCGATGCCCGATTATACTGATTTCAGGGATGACCGGGTGAATATGTTTGCCGACGCAACCGGGAAGGCAAAGAAGTTCTATTATATGGTGAGGGTTACGGCCAAAGGCACTTTCAGGCAGGGGCCCGTCAGCGCCGATGCCATGTACAACGGGCTTTATTACTCCTATTCCGGAGCGGGCGAAGTCACGGTTAAATAAGGCTTATGCTCCCGCTCACTGACCTATTTTCCGATTTCCGGCAATGGGAAAACATAATCGGAGCAAACCTGACGGACACCCCGTGGCTGTTAATTATTGCCGGATGGATGGCGCTCTTCACGCTGTCATCCGTCCGTTTGCTGCCGGGCAATCAACCTGACGATTCCGGCAAACAGACGCAGATGCTGATTCTGCAGGCGCTGACAACCGGCGCCGTTGCCGGAGTGATTTCGGGCCTCTTTTATGCGCTAGTGCCGGTAATTGTAAAAATCTGGCTATGGGGCACCTTTGCTCCGGCAATTATCGGCCTGGTCAGCGGTGTCATTCACCTGGCCGTCAGGCAAAAAGCCACTGTACTGAACAATGCTCTTCTTATTGTTGCGGGCAATTTCTCAATAGAACCGGGCAAATCGTTTTCCGGCGGAATCCGGCAGGGATTGAGTAGGCTCATCTGGGAGCAGCCGCAAACCCTGATTGGCAATGCCATCGCACACATACTCAACGGTGTATGGTTCATCGAAGGTGCCTTTGCTGACAACGGTGCCACAATTTTGTCCGGGAGGGTACCCATGGCGCGTGGTGTCTGCTACGGAACCTTTATCCTGGCTGAGAATAAGGACAAGGAAACTCCGAAGAAACTGGCCATTGCAGGAAGACAATCCGCCACGCACAAACTGCTCAGGCATGAGTACGGCCACTATCTGCAAAGCAGGGAGAGCGGCTGGCTTTACCTGTTCAAGTATGGCATTCCCAGCGCCGCGAAATTGCAGTGGCCTGAAACGGATGCCGAGTTCCGTTCGGACAGATATCTGCTGATCAGATACGGCCTAACCCCCGTTTTTAAAAGCTACGGAAAGGAGTACCGGAAAGTGAATCCGGCATGGTGGGAAGTGGTACTGATTATTTCCGCTCCGGTTTTGGGCACTTTGTGGGGCGGAGCGGCGGTGGGCCTGGGCGCCTGGCTGACAGCCGCCGGAATCATCTCTGCACTGAACTTCAGAAAATAAAAAAAGGCTGCCTTTCGGGGGCAACCTCTTTACGGAATCAGTTGACTGAATGAATCAGAAAGGCCAGAACTGGTTGTCGTACCAGATATCCTCTTTCAGTTGTTCGTTCAGCTCGTGAAGAATCTTATGATGGCCTTTTTCCCAGTCGGCGAGCCATGCAAAAAGCTCTTTCTCGTTCGGATCGGTTGCCTCGGCAGCCTGTTTCGAATATACCTCAATGGCTTTTGTCTCCATATCAATGGCAGCTGAAATGGCTGCAGCTTCGAAACTGGCAGCGCTGATCTGCTTGCGGATATTATCGGAGAGAATCATATCAACCACCTGGGCGTCGGCTTTCAGTTCCAGCTTCTGGAATGTCTTGTCCTTACTATAGCTGGCAAATTGTTTCGAAAGGAACTCAACATGGGTCTGCTCCTCTTCTGCCATCAATTTAAAGATTTTCCTCACCTCTTCGCTTTGTGTCTGCTCGGCAACTTTTTCATAAAATGCCTTCCCTTTTTTCTCAAGAAGAATGGCAGTTTTCAAGATCTCGATTGATTTGTTGTTTTCCATAATTATTTTGAAATTGATGTTTTTTGCATACCCGAAAATTCCTTACAAACCTACAAAATAATCTGATTAAAAAGCGCACAAGGCGAATAAAGTTTCTCTTCCGCCCGATTTAATTCCTAAATTTGCGCTACCCTGTTGCCTCAGGAATGCGCGGGCAGCAGCAATCAACTATCCGCATGAACGATCATAAAATCATATTTGACAGGCTCTTCAGGCAGTGGAGCGGCGAAGAGGCAACGAGTACCGGCATGCTCCCCATCTCCGGCTCCGACCGGGTTTATTATCGCGTCAGAGGAGCGAGCAGGTCGGCGGTTGGCACCTGGAATGCCGATAAGCGTGAAAATCACGCCTTTATCGCCTTTGCGAACCATTTTTCGGCCAAAGGACTGCCTGTCCCCGGAATCTTACTCAACGATGAATCGGATGAAGCCTACCTGCAAACCGATCTCGGCGACCAGAGCCTTTTCGATGTTTTAACGGAAGAGGGCCTTTCGGAAAGGGTGAAGGAGTTGTACCGCCAGGTAGTTAAATGGCTGCCGCAATTTCAGATTAAGGGAGGCGAAGGGCTCGACTATTCGCTCTGTTATCCGCGCAAAGCCTTCGACAGACAGAGCATGATGTGGGACCTCAACTACTTCAAGTACTACTTTGTGAGGCTTTCAGGAATCGGATTTGACGAGCAGGCACTGGAAGATGACTACGAGCAGCTTACCAACTTCCTGCTGGAGGCCGACGCCCGCTTTTTCCTTTACCGCGATTTCCAGTCGAGGAATGTCATGATCACTCCGGAAGGGCCTTACTTCATTGATTTTCAGGGAGGCAGACAGGGGCCGCTGCAGTACGACATTGCCTCGCTGCTGTTCGATGCCAAGGCAAATCTGCCCAATTCGTTCAGGGATGAACTGCTTGAACTGTATATCAGTGAGGCATCCAGGCTTACGGCCATCGAGCGGGAATCGTTTCTGCAGCATTATTACGGCTTTGTGCTGATACGCATTCTTCAGGCGCTTGGTGCTTACGGTTTCAGGGGATTCTATCAGCAAAAGGAGCACTTTCTGCAGAGCATTCCTTATGCGCTCGACAATCTGGATCATCTGCTCAACAACCACCATCCCGGTGTGGAGATGCCCGCCCTGGAAAAGCTGCTGAGGAGTTTCATTTCCAGCGAAAAGCTGCGAAGCTATGCGAAGCCAACGCTCAAAGTGAGGGTAAGCAGTTTCTCATACCGGGTATCAATTCCGGAAGACCCGTCGGGCAATGGCGGCGGTTTTGTGTTCGACTGCCGCGCCCTGCCAAATCCCGGAAGGCTCGACGAGTACAAAAAGCTGTCGGGGCTGGATGAACCGGTGATAAGCTACCTCGCGGCGCAGCCCGAAACGGGTATTTTCATCGGAAGCGTATTTACGCTGGTGGATCAGGCGGTGGAGAACTACCTCTCACGCGGTTTTCAGCACCTGATGATCAGTTTCGGCTGTACCGGCGGCCAGCACCGTTCCGTTTACTGTGCCGAACTGCTTGCAAGCCATCTGAACAAACGCTTTAAAATGAATATTGCCGCCGAACACACCCAACGCGCAAACTGGATCCGCTGACAATTGTTTATCCGGTAAAAAGATCAGTTGCTATGGGAAAAACCATGTGTGAAAAAGGTCAGAAAGGAGAGCGAAACACCGACGACCCGAAATATAAGTGCAAGAAATGCGGCGCCCTGGTAGAAAAGAAAAAGCAGGTGTGCAAGCCTAAAGAACTGTAACAGAGAAACAAGCAGCAGATGAAGGAGCCATTCGACATTGAGCCGTACAAGGCCGAAACAGAGATCATCAGGATGACCGTGGAGCAAATCAGGAAGGATTTCGCCATGTTCGGCCTGGACATCAGCTTCCCCATGCGTATGAATATGGTATATGAGGAGCTGTTTTCACAGCTTGATGCCCATGTTTCGCAACTGCTGACGGTAAATGTACAAAAGCTAATGGCGCTGCTTTATCAGATCGATATTCCTGAGCGGAATATTATGGAAGCCTGGGAGGCGCATCCCGAATTTACCCATGCCCAGGTAATCGCTGAGCTGATTATCTACCGCGAACTGAAAAAGGTAATTCTCAGGAACTATTACAAGAATTTCAAACTGGAAGATACCGGAACAGAATGAGAGCAATGATTCTGGCTGCCGGACTCGGCACCCGCCTCAGGCCGCTTACAGACCACCGCCCCAAGGCTTTGCTCATGGCCGGCCCCTACACCCTGCTTCAGTTCGCCATCCTTAAACTGAAATCTGCCGGCTTCGACCAGATTATCATCAATGTACATCACCACGCTCCGATGATTGTGAGCTACCTAGAGGAGAACCGGAATTTCGGCTGCGAAATCGCAATTTCCGATGAGTCGGACGAATTGCTCGACACCGGCGGCGGTATGAAAAAGGCATCCTGGTTTTTCAGCGACGGCCGGCCCTTTCTGGTTTACAACGCCGACATCGTGGGCAACCTCGACCTGAAGGCGCTCTACGATTATCACCTTCGGCACGGAGGCATCGCCACACTGGTGGTGAGAAACCGGAAAACAAGCCGCTACCTCCTTTTTGATGAGAAGATGCAGTTGTGCGGCTGGGAAAACATCAAAACCGGAGAGCTTCGCCTTCCGGCGAATCGTAATAATAAATTTACAAGGTTGGCTTTCAGCGGAATACACATCATCAACCCCGGATTATTCCGGCTGACAACACAGGAAGGGAAATTCTCCATCATCGACACTTACCTCTCGCTGGCAGGGAGTGAACGGATAAAAGGATTTTATGATGAGAGTACGCTCTGGGCCGATGCCGGGAAGCCGGAGAGCCTTGAAGAAGCCGGAAAAATAGCAGAACTCATTTCGTTCAAATAAGCAGGCAGGTCATTATGGATCAATCATTTCTTGAGAAATTAGCGCAGCATATTACTGATAATCATGCCGGTTTGGGCAACCATCTGTGCGTTGTACTTCCCAACCGGCGCGCCGGCCTTTTTCTGAAGCGCCATCTCATTCCCCAAGGTGATGTGCCCGTCTGGGCGCCCGCCATATTTTCGATGGAGGATTTTATCTCCCGATTATCGGGACTCACGGTGGCCGATCCGCTCGAACTGATGATCGCCCTGTATGAAGCCCACCTGGAAAAGGAAGGTTCACGCGCCGCCGGATTCGACAGTTTTATCGGCTGGGCCGGCGGACTGGTCTCTGATTTTGAAGATGCCGACCAGTATCTCATAAATCCCGGCAGGCTATTCGGCTACCTGAGCGAAGCCAGAGCCCTGGAGCACTGGAATGTTGACCATTCCGAGCTGACCGATTTCGAAAAGCGGTACCTCGATTTCTACAACTCCCTGGCCGATTACTACCGCCACTATACCAAACGGCTGCTCCAAAAGAAAACATCCTACCACGGACTTGCATGCCGTACCATAGCTGAAAATCCGGAGCAGTATTGCAGCACAGCCGGATGGAATCACATCATTTTCGCCGGCTTCAACGCGCTTACCCCTGCGCAACAGGTCATCATCAACCACTTTCTCGAAGAAAAAAAAGCGACCATTCTCTGGGATGCCGATGCCTATTACATGAACAACGAGCATCAGGAAGCGGGAATGTTTCTCAGAAAATACAAAGCAGAAGAGAAACTGGGCGGATTCGGGGAGCTGACGGATTATTACAGAAACGCCGGGCGCAATATTGTAATGGCTGGTGTACCCCGTAAGGTCGGACAGGTGAATTTTGCCGGATCCATCCTGAAAAAGCTTGCGGAGGAGAGCGAAAAGGAGGTACTGAGCAAAACAGCCATCGTACTGGCCGATGAATCGCTGCTGCTTCCCCTGCTGAATGCCATCCCGCCGGAAATCAGGGAGTTCAATGTAACCATGGGATTCCCGATGCAGCAATCTCCGGTTTATAACCTGTTCGACAGCATTTTCGAAATGCATGTGAATGCCACCGAAGGCAGAGAAGCGGGCGGGTTGCTGTTTTACCACCGTCACCTGCTTGCCGTTCTGCAGCACGGCTATCTTCGCTTTTTTGCCGACGGCGATGCGCTGGATGAAATCATCAGAGGCATCATCAAAGCCAACCGCCCATTCATCGGAGTGCAGGATCTGCTGAAAGCCGGAAATGAGGAAAGCCGGCTGATGCAGTTGCTGCAGATCATCATGAAAAAGCCGGAATCCACCCATTCGTTTACCGGCCAACTGATTGAGATAGTCACCGCTCTGAAAAGCGGCACCGCAAAGGCCGGCGATGCCGCGCCCGGGCTTAACAAAGCTGAGAATGAAATCCTTTACAGCATTTCTTTGATTCTCAACAGACTGCACGACTTTACCCGGAAATCGGGTTACATCGGCGAACTGAAAACCCTGCATGCGTTTTTTAAAGAGGCGGCTGCGGCGAGCCCCGTTGCATTTTACGGCGAACCGCTGCAGGGGGTGCAGGTAATGGGAATGCTTGAAACCCGTGCGCTGGATTTTGAAAACATCATCCTGCTTTCGGCCAACGAAGGCACCCTTCCTTCCGGGAAGAGTTACAACTCTTTCATTCCGTTCGATATCCGGAAAGAGTTCGGCCTGCCCACGCATCAGGAGCATCAGGCAATTTACGCCTACCATTTCTATAGGCTGCTGCAGCGCTGCTCCAACGCCTGGCTGATTTACAATACCGAAGCCGAAAGCCTGGGCGGCGGAGAAAAGAGCAGATTCCTCAACCAGATCATTCACGAGCTGCCGGCTTACAACGAACAAAACCAGATCAGCGAAATCAGTCCCGCTTTCAATATGTTTTCCGGAACACCGGCGCCAATCGAAGTACGGAAGGATGAGGCCATACTCAGCAAGCTGAGGGAGAAAGCGAAGAATGGTTTCTCATCAACCGCGCTGACCCGTTACATAAGCTGCAGTCTTAAATATTACCTGGCTGATATCCTGAAGATTGACGAAACCGAAGAGGTATCGGAAAACATCGATTTCCGGACTCTGGGAACCGTTGTCCACAGTGTGCTGCAGCAATTCTACGGGCCGTTTATCCACAGTTTCCCGCTGAAGCATGATTTCGAAGCGATGAAGGCAAAAACGGAAGCCGCTCTCGCCGTCGAGTTTGAAAAAGAATTCCCGGGAACCGACACGCAAAAGGGTTACAATCTGCTGATTTCCAAGGTTGCCAACACCTGGATAGAGGGTTTTCTGAATCAGGAAGCAGATGCCGGATACAATCCCGAAAAAGGCGACCATCTGATAGCGCTGGAAACAGATCTATCCGCTACCCTGGAGATTACAGGCACGGATAACGCACCCAGTACCGTTAAATTGATGGGCTATGCCGACCGCATTGACCGGGTGAACGGCAGAACCCGCATCATCGACTATAAAACAGGAAAAGTCGAAGAAAGGGATCTTAAAGTTACCGACCCCGGCGAATTGTTTCTGCAGCAGAAAACCACAAATGACAAAGTCTTTCAGCTGATGTTTTACCTGCTGCTCAGCGAGCATGAGAGCTTTGCAACCGGGCTCCCCGATTCGGGCATCATCAGTTTCCGGAATCTGCAAAAAGGTTTTCTTCCGCTGAAATTCGTCAAAATTGAGGCAACTGAGGCTATGGAAGCTTTCCGGGATGGCGTTAAAAGGCTGGTGGAAGAGATTCTGAATCCGGATATCCCGTTTACCCAAACCCCATTTAAAGAGCAGTGTGCGTATTGCCCCTTTCAGGCGATTTGCAACAGGTTTGAGAAAAAAGGGTGGTAAGCAGCCGGATTGGCCGGCTCCGGCATTTCAGCTTTTTTCGATCAGAAATGCTTCCGGGTAATAAAAAATTCCGCTCCGTAAATTTTGGATTTTTTGCCGGTAAGTACTAATTTTACCAAAAAAGTAATGCCATGAAAAAATCAATTTTCCTGACCTTTCTGTCAATAATTATGACATTCAATATGATACAGGCGCAGGTTACCTTTACTGTGGTATCGCTGCCTGCAAATACTCCGCCGGAGGACAATCTGTACATTGCCGGCGATTTCAACGGATGGAATCCGGGTGCCGAAGCACAGAAGCTGCAGAAAAACGAAGAGGATCAGTGGTTTATCACCCTCCCCGCTGCAAATGAAGGCAGTTCCATTCAATTCAAATTCACCCGCGGAAGCTGGGATAAAGTTGAAAAAGGCGCTTCGGGCGAGGAGATTCCCAACCGAACCTTCACATACGGCAACGGGCAAACGGTTGAAGTAACCATTTACAACTGGGCCGATGGCGGCGGTGGAAGCAGCTCCACGGCAGCAGCCAATGTCAGCATTGTGGACGAGAATTTCCTGATTCCCCAGCTGAGCCGGACCCGCCGCGTATGGATTTACCTGCCGCCGGATTATGAAAACTCACAAAAGGATTATCCCGTTTTGTACATGCACGACGGCCAGAACCTGTTTGACAATCAAACCTCATTCGTCGGTGAATGGGAGGTGGATGAAACGCTGAACACCATGGCTGACGAAGGTTTTAATGTGCCCATAGTGGTTGGGGTTGACAATGGCGGAGACGACAGAATCGGCGAATATACCCCCTGGAGCAATCCACAATACGGTGGCGGCGACGGCGATAAATATGCGCAGTTTATCGTTGAAACCCTGAAACCCTTTATCGACGCCAACTACCGCACCCTGCCCGGGAGGGAAAATACCGGAGTGATGGGCTCATCGCTGGGCGGGCTGATTTCGCATTACATCGCCCTGAAATATCAGGAAACATTCAGCAAAGCGGGGCTTTTCTCGCCCTCCTACTGGTTTTCCGACAATGTCTGGGGGTTTACCCTCGATCAGGGCAAACAGCAGCCGGTCAGATTTTACCAGATGTGCGGTACCAATGAAGGCGCCGGCGTGGTGGAGAATATGATGCGGATGAGCGACACACTGAAAAAGGCAGGATTTACCGATGAAGAAATCAAAAACAAGTCGGTGGTGGATGGCCAGCACAACGAAGCGTTGTGGAAATCGGAGTTCAGGGGAGCCATCGAATGGCTATTCGGCAGTGGACCCGCTTCAACGGGGAGCCTTTTACCAAAAGGGAAGCTGGAACTGTTTCCAAATCCTACCGGAGAGGAATTCAGAATCATCAACGGTGAGAACCTGAAATTCGACAGCCTTACCATACTGGATATCAGCGGAAAAGAGATTAAGAGCTTCAAACGAACCGTATCGGGAACCTATAGCGTAAAAGAGCTGAACTCCGGTATTTATCTGGTCAGAGTGAATACCCCGGGAACTACTGTTGAAGCAAAGCTGGTGAAGGGGAAGTAAAATCTGATCCTGGAAAATCTCTGTTATTTCCTTACCTGATCAGAAATTCCACTACACCGCGCACTCCTCCAGCACTTTATCCAGGTTTCTGACAAACTCCGCTGCATTTTCCATTGAAAACACAATGGGAGGCTTGATTTTCAATACATTGTTCAGCGGGCCGTCGGTACTGATCAGAAAACCGCGCTCTTTCATCTTTTCCACAACCTGGTCAATTTCGGGTACTGCCGGCTCCAGCGTCAGGTGGTTGCGTACGAGCTCCACACCGATAAACAGCCCCTTGCCACGGATATCACCGATGATTTTATGTTTTTCCCTGAGCGGCTGCAGTTGTTCCAGAAAGAATCGGCCAACCCGGAGCGCATTCTCCTGAAGTTGTTCATCTTCAATTACATTCAGTACTGCCAGGCCGGCAGCCATGGATACCGGGTTCCCTCCGAAAGTGTTGAAATACTCCATCCCATTGTTGAATGCATCGGCGATCTCTTCTGTCATCACCACGGCGGCCAGCGGATGGCCGTTGCCGATAGGTTTTCCCAACACCACCATATCGGGTTCTGCATCCTGCAGTTCAAAACCCCAGAATTTCTCCCCCACCCTGCCAAAACCAACCTGAACCTCATCCGCAATGCAGATGCCGCCGGCAGCCTTTACAATCCTGTAAGCCTCTTTCAGATAGCCCGGAGGCAGCGGAATCTGCCCGCCAACCCCCAGCAGCGTTTCGCAGATAAAGGCTGCCACGCCCTTGTTTTTGGCCTTTAACTCATCCACTATCCGCAGAATATCAGCCGCATACTTCTCTCCTGCCTGTGAATCGCCGTAGCGGTAATTGCCGCGATAGAGGTCGGGATTCATCGCTTTGTGAATATACGGCTTCTGCCCGGAGCCGCCCCGACCGTCGAACTTATAAGGGCTCATCTCAATGGCAACCGTGGAAGTACCGTGATAGGCATGGTCGAGCACGATGACATCCTCCTGCTTCGTAAAAAACCGGCTGATACGGATGGCCAGGTCGTTGGCCTCGCTGCCGCTGTTGGTAAAATAACAGACTTTCAGCTTCGAAGGCAATTTTGCCGTCAGCTTCCGGGCGTATTCCACCAGGTTATCGTGCAGGTAGCGCGTATTGGTGTTGAGCTTCGCCGCCTGCCGGCTGATCGCTTTCACAACCTCCGGATGGCAATGCCCCACATGGCTGACATTGTTCACGCAATCCACATAGGTATTTCCAAGGTCGTCGTAAAGGTACTGCAACGCGCCCCTTACAATCTTCAGATGCTCCTTATAGCTGATACTCAAATTCTTACCGATGATTTGCTTTCGCTCCGCCTCAAGTGACTGATGTTTTGCTTTGTTTCCCAAAATGCCGGGATAGCCGCATGCCAGCCTGAATGTATGATGCGCTTTCAGCGGGTTGATACGGATTAAGCGGCAGAGCAAATCCCAGGCGGCAATTTCGGTGATGAAATGGTGCTCGTTGGTGCTTCCCGTTGCCGCCTTATATGCCGAACCCGTAACGCTGATGCAGAGCCGTGCGGCAATCAGGTAGTAAAGCACCGATATTTCCGTTTCCGTAAGCGGAAATTCATGGTGATACCCCTTTACGATTTCCGCCGCTGCCGCAACCGGATCATCCTCGCCAAACATGGCATAGGTACAGGCGATTGCCAGGTTGTTAACCAGATGGCTGTACACCATATCACCAAAGTCAATCAACCCGGAAACCCGGCCGTTGCTGACGAGTACATTGTAATCGTTAGCGTCGGAGTGGATGTAGGCCTTGCGCAACAGAGGCATTACGGGTACCACCTCTTCGTGAAACATCATCAGAAAATAGGCGGCAATTCTTCGCCGCTCCGGATCGGTGATAAAGTGAAGGCGGCTTTCAGCATCCGATGCATTGGCGATATCCCACTCATAATGACGATGCATTGCCGGATGGCTGAAACCGGTTAGCGCGTGGTCCATTTTGCCCAGAAATGTGCCCAGCGAATGAAACAACTCTTTCGTCCGGCTGCCGGAATCCACCCACGGAATCCCATCCAGCCAGGTGAGTATCCTCAGATAGTGGTTTCCCGCTTCACTTTGAAGAATGTTAATGGCGTTGCCTTTAAGATTTAGCAGCACTTTCTGGAAACCCTCCGCCGAAGCGGTATCCGCCAGATGCTGAAGAATTTTCACCTGTGCATCCAGAAAATACGGGCCATGCTGCTCAGTGGCTATTTTGCAGATGTATTTTGCGCCGGTGTTATCCGTAAGCAGGAAGTTCAGCTCGTCATATCCGCTCAACTCCCTGACATTCACCTCAATGCCATAATATTCGGCAACAATTTCTGCAATATCTTTTTCCGTAAATTTCATCTTCCTGATTTCTTATTCGTTTACTTTCCATACCAGTGCGCCGGCAGGTTTTACCGGGTTCTGGCCGGTCAGAATCTCCTTTCCGGCGGCAGCTTTAACCTGAAAAGGCTTATCAGTATAGTTCACTGCAACCATAAAGCCGTCGCGCCACTCCATAAACACGCCCAATGGCAGATCCTCCGTTTCAACACCCGCCTTCTCGTAAACGCTGCGCACAATTTCACGCTCCAGCGCGCCATCCGTGGTAACCACGCCGATAAAGGTTACTGAACCTTTGCCCTTTTTCCGGTAGGTTGCCGCCGCCTTGCCGGCATAATACTGATCGCTGTAAATGACAAGCACTTCGGTTCCCGGATGCGGATCAAGAATCTCTGCCCAGCAATTCCATGCATACTCCTTTCCCGACCGGGAAACCCTGCCCTCCGTTGCCGGCGGCAGCATATCGAAGAACTCCACATCCGCACCGATCAGCGGAACAATGGGGGCAGCAATTCCGGCTTCGAAGAAATGGCCGTTTTTGTCTTTATGGCCCGTGCGGCAGGTGAGAATCAGATGTCCGCCCTGCTCAACATAGTCGTTCCATTTCCTGATAATTTCCTCATCAACAAGCTGATAGGCCGGAGCAACGATAAACGGATATGCTGAAAAATCGTCGTTTCCGGAAATAAAATCCATTGGCGCCCCGGTGGATTTTACATAAGAGGTATAGGAATTCCGGAGTTTCCAGGTGCTCCAGAGGGTGGTTTGAGGCTGCAGGCCCAGATCCCACATATTTTCATGCTCCCAAAGGAGGGCGGTTTTCCGTTTCGCCACATTTTCCGGCATTTCCGCATCAGGTGTGAAACGGGAGCGGAGTAGTTTAATATCCTCTATCGCCTGAACAAACTCTCTTCCGCCCTGCGAGAGGGTAACGCCATCGGTACCAACGATGCCTTCGTGGTACATCTCACTGCTCCACAACGGGTGGCGATAGCGGTAGGTGCAGGCGAAGGAGCAGCCGCCGCCGAATGCCTGCATCAGCCACATGAGCACGGTTCCCGGCTCCGGCTGTGGATTAACGGAGGCCCAGTTTACCTGACCGGGCTGCAGTTCCATCAGGCCGGTTGCATCGCTTACCGAACGGAAATAGTCGCAGGCCTCATAAATACGGTATGGGATTCCTGTTCTGAAGTTATTGCCGCCCAGCACATTGCGCCCGCTTACCGGATACATGGTGAAGCTGGGAAAATCCAGATGATCAGAGAGGCGGGGATCGGCCGAAGAGACGGCATTGGTATAGTTGGTGGTAATCCACTGTTCCGGACTGATATGCTGCCTGAGGATATCTGCCTGCTCATTCAGAAAGTCGGCGGTAACGCCGGCTGTAAACCTCTGAAAATCGAGCAGGGCGTGCGGGCTGAGCTTATCTTCCTCATTAAACACCTCGTTGGGAATTAAAACCTGCCCGAAATTTGAATATCTGATGCTCCAGAAACTGCCGCCCCAGGCATCATTCAGCTTATCGATGGTTCCGTACTTTTCCTCAAGCCACTTTCTGAAACTGCCAAGGGCCGAAGGACTATAATCTGCCGTTGCAAGCGGCTCATTGTCGACCTGCCAGCCCCAGATCCGCTCATCCTGCCCGTAGCGTTTTGCCAGCTCCGTAACAATCCGCCTGACGAACTCCCGGTATTTCGGGTTTGTGAGCGATGCATTTGCCCTTACACCGTGTTCGCGCCTACGGCCATCACTGCCCACCAGATAGATTTCGGGAAACTTTTCACCCATCCATGCAGGCGGCGCCAACGAAGGGGTGCAGAGAATCACCTTCAAGCCGGCATCGTGGGCCATGGAGATCGCCTTATCCAGCCAGTCAAACTCAAATCTGCCCTCTTCCGGTTCAAGGAAAGTCCAGGCGAACTCTGCAAAATGGGTAAATTCGAAGCCAAACCCGGCCATATTGCTGAAATCACGCTCCAATTGTTCTTCCGGCCATTGCTCGGGATAATAGAACACCCCGATTTTCATCAAATCGGATTCCTGAAAATAATCATGCGCCTTTTTGTGCTTTGCTGCGGCAGCAGCCGGCTCTTCAACCGTCCGGCTGCAGTTCTGTAACAGCAGAACCGCCAGAAATATAACGAAAACATTCTGTAAGTATCTGAATTTCATCAGTTCATTTCCCATACCTGATTCTCC
>LUZO01000010.1 GCA_001603685.1 Bacteroidales bacterium Bact_23 | reverse complement strand
ATCAAGAGTGGGGCAGCCTGGTTATGGATTTATTTTTTAACCTATATTTGCCGCACTTAAAGAGATCCACATGGAGAATGCAGTTACACTTGTTGCAGGAATTGATTATAAACTGCGCAGGTTAATTGAGCAGAATAACAGACTAAAAAGCGAGAATCAGCGTTTAACAAATGAGGTGAACTCGCTGAAAGGTACGATTGGGGATCTTGAAATTGACATCAACGAACTAAAACAAAAACTAACTGTTTTAAAACTGGCGAAATCACTAAACAGGGAAGAGAGCAGGACAGAAGTCAAATTAAAGATTAATGAACTTGTGCGGGAAATTGACCATTGCATAGGACTTTTAAATAAATAAACTGTTAAAATTGCTGATGAATGAATTGACGATTACTGTCATAATTGCCGACCGGTCCTATAAACTGACGATACCGAAGGAGAAGGAGGAAGCCGTACGCAATGCATCGAAAGTAATTGACAACCAATTGAATGAATATGCAAGTAACTATCAATATAAAGACAAACAGGATTTGCTGGCAATGGTTGCATTACAGTATGCGACCACCGCGGTTGAACTGGAAACACAAATCAGCTTCCACAACCACGATCTGATTGATAAACTTGCTGAGATTGACAGAATTATTACCGAACAGTTATAATATTTAAAGGTTCTTTACGAGTTCTTTGAAAAATACAAATGACATTCCCGCATTGATTCTACCAAGTTTGTAAACTCAACATTTTCAACTTTGGGAAAGAAGCTCAGTACGGATGTAGAGCAGGCCTCACCCCGGTTTCGGCCGGGGCTCTCCACGGAGAGCATTGGAAGCTTGAAGTCCCTGGCATTCCCATAAATGTAGTTTTGGGGTTTACCAAAACTATTGAGTCAATGCGGGTTTTTTATTGTCCGTTCCATTCACTGTTTGAATATACCCACAATTAACTCTGAACAGAAAAATGGATACACTGATGATTATTCTGGCAGCTATTGCCGGAATTGTAGCAGGAGTACTTATTGCAAGTACCATTCTGCGAAAGGCCATCCAGAAAAAGAGTGAACTGCTGCTGAAAGCCGCCGAAGAAAAGGCGGAGATGCTGAAAAAGGATAAGATCCTGGAAGCAAAAGAGAAGTTCCTCCAGATGAAGGCCGATTACGAAAACACTTTTCAGGAAAAAAACAAGGAAATACTGAAAAACGAAAACAGGCTGAAACAGAAAGAAGCCAGCCTGTCGCAGAAATTTGAAGATCTGCAGCGAAAGCAAAAAGAGGTTACAGCAATTAAGGACAACCTGAATACTCAGCTCGAACTGCTGAACAAAAAACAGGCTGACCTTGACAAAGCGCTTAAACAACAGGTTGAACAGCTTGAGGAAATTTCAGGCATGTCGGCCAGCGAAGCAAAGGAACAGCTTATTGAAGCGCTGAAGGATGAAGCAAAATCCGAGGCAATGATCCACATCAAGGATATTGTGGAGGAAGCCAAACTTACCGCCAACACCGAGGCAAAGAAGGTGGTGATCGAAACCATTCAGCGTACCGCCGCTGAGCATGCCATCGAGAACAGTGTTTCGGTATTCAACATCGAGAGCGAAGAGATCAAGGGCCGCATCATCGGCCGCGAAGGACGCAATATCCGCACCCTCGAAGCCCTTACCGGCATCGAAATCGTAATTGACGACTCCCCCGACGCCATTATCCTTTCGGGATTCGATCCGGTGCGCCGCGAAATCGCCCGGCTGTCATTGCAGAAACTGGTGACCGACGGCCGCATCCACCCGGCACGCATCGAGGAGGTGGTTGCTAAAACCCGCAAACAGATTGAACAGGAGATCGTTGAGACCGGTAAACGCACCGCCATCGACCTGGGAATCCACGGCCTGCACCCGGAACTGATCCGCATGATCGGTAAGATGAAATACCGCTCATCCTACGGCCAGAACCTGCTGCAGCACTCAAAAGAGGTTGCCAACCTCTGCGCCACCATGGCTGCCGAACTGGGACTGAACCCCAAAAAGGCCAAACGCGCCGGATTGCTGCACGACATCGGCAAGGTGCCCGACAACGAACCGGAACTGCCGCATGCCATCCTGGGTATGAAACTGGCTGAACGCTATAAGGAACCGGCCGATATCTGCAATGCCATCGGCGCCCACCACGACGAAGTGGAAATGGAAAGCCTGATTGCACCCATCGTTCAGGTTTGCGACGCCATTTCGGGCGCACGCCCCGGAGCAAGGCGCGAAGTGGTGGAAGCTTATATCCAGCGGCTTAACCACCTTGAGGAACTGGCACTCTCCTACCCCGGCGTTGTGAAAACCTACGCCATCCAGGCGGGCCGCGAACTCAGGGTTATCGTTGGAGCAGACAAGGTAAGCGACGACGAGGCAAACAAGATTTCATACGACCTCTCAAAGAAAATCCAGGATGAAATGACCTATCCCGGACAGATTAAGATTACCGTAATCCGTGAAACCAGAGCAATCAGCTTTGCAAAATAACGGAGTTTGATTTCAAAAAAAAAGCGTCTTTTCGGACGCTTTTTTTTTGAGGCCAGAGGCCAGAAGTCGGAGGTATGAAGTAGGAAGTATGAAGTAGGAAGTAAGATGTAAGAAGTAAGAGTAAAAAGTGACCCGCCAGAGGCGGGCTCAGATTTTGGAATGCGCCGGTAGGCGCTGCAAATCCCCCGACTTTGTCAGGGGCGCAAATGTCCCGGCCACGGGCCGGGACCGCAAATCTTCAAATCTTCAAATGCAGCGCCAGCTGCTTCATCCGCCGCGGCGGAGCGCCGCCAGGCGCCTCAAATCTTCAAATGCACCACCAGGCGCCTCAAATCTTCAAATGCGCCGCCAGGCGCGTCAAATCCTCAAATGCGCCGCCAGGCGCCTCAAATCTTCAAATCCCAACGGGGAATCCTTATTATTTGTATCGCCCAACGACGCTCCCGCAAAATTTACAACGACATAATCCCCTCAATTACAGAGGCCTGCCGGTATCGTTCCACCACTTCGGCGGGGCTGAGCATCATCTCCTTTACCGTAACCGAAATGTATTTGCCGCCGGAAGAGTGTTTGGTAAAAAGCCTGGCTTCGTCCCCGAAAATGGTACGCAGCAATGCATAACTCCGGTTTGAATCGGGGATGATAAATTTAAACATATAAACCGTCGGCCAGCTATCCAGACGCTCAAGGCTCTCTTCCAGCCTCTTCAGAAATTCCTCGTCTATCTTTCCGGTCACTTTTCGGGTTGATTTGATCAATAGTCTATTTTTGTGCTAACTTTCGGCCGGAAAAAGCCATTTATCAGCAAGCCAAATTAACCATTAACATGAAACAATTTACCGAGACCCTTGATTATTTGAAATCGCGCGGCATAACGGCTCCCGAAACCGGCATTATTCTGGGCACTGGCCTGGGCGACCTTGCCGGACACATTGATGCTGAGCTGATTGTTGATTATGAAGAGATTCCCCACTTTCCGGTTTCAACGGTGGAGACGCACAAGGGGAAACTGATATACGGCATGCTGAGCGGCCGGAAGGTGCTGGCCATGCAGGGGCGCTTTCATTATTACGAAGGCTATACCATGCAGCAGATTGTTTTTCCGGTCAGAATTATGAAGATGCTGGGGGTTTCGGCGCTGCTGATCTCCAATGCCGCCGGCGGCATCAATCTTGAGATGGGCAAAGGCAGCCTGATGCTGATTGACGACCACATCAACCTGCTGCCGGCCAATCCGCTTACCGGCCCCAATCACAACGGGCTGGGTACGCGCTTTCCGGATATGAGCCGCCCTTACGATCCCAAACTGAACGAGCTGTTTATGAAAGCGGCTGAAGCGGAAGGAATTAAGCTCCACACCGGCGTTTATGCCGCTGTTGCCGGCCCCAACCTTGAAACGCGTGCCGAATACCGCTTTCTGCGAACCATTGGCGCCGATGTGGTGGGTATGTCAACAGTGCCGGAAGTGATCGCCTGCAACCATATGCAGCTGCCCTGCGCTGCCGTAAGCGTCATCACCGATGAGTGCGATCCCGACAATCTCGCCCCTGCCGATATCAGCGACATCATTGCTACGGCGGCAACGGCCGAAAAATCGCTGACGCGACTGTTCAAACATGTACTGGCCAATTTATAGGATCAGGTAAGGGAATTTTTCTGCGATCAGTGCATCCTTACCCTTTTCAGCAGATAGGGTAGTAACACCTGTTTATAGCCCAGGTTGATGTCAGCTTCAACCAGATCGATGTGGTACTGCGCGCAGCGGAGGTAAAGCTCTGATTTAAAAGCTCTCATCTCTTCGCGGTAGGCATCACGCACTTCGTTGGGACGGATTTTCACCTCCTCACCCGTCTCCATATCGATAAAGCGGTAGGGTTTGTTGTCGAAGGCGAAATCAATCTCATGCTTCTTATCGGCCACATGAAACAGAATCACCTCGTGCTTGTTGTGCTTCAGGTGCTGCAGGGCGGGGAACAGCTCATTTTGCGAAACATCGCTGTCGAGCATATCGCTGAAAATCACCACCAGCGAGCGTTTGTGGATGTTATCGGCGATCTGGTGGAGCGCTTTAGCCGCCGAGGTGGTCTGCCCCGATTTGTATTCAGGGGTATTCAGCAGCTTTTCCAGCTCGGTAAAGAGGCGCTTCTGGTGAACCAGGTTCGAGTGTGCGCCGGTATGCAGCAGCACCTCATCGGTAAAGATGCTCAGCCCTGATGCATCGCGCTGGCGGCGAAGCAGGTGCATGATGGCCGCCGCAGAATAGACCGAAAAGGTCATTTTATCGGGATCGTCGATGGTGGGCTTATCCTTCAGCGGATAGTACATGGATGAGGAGCCGTCGATCACAATCTGGCAGCGCAGGTTGGTCTCCTCCTCATATTTCTTCACATACAGACGATCGGTGCGGCCGTAAAGTTTCCAGTCGATATGCTTAACCGATTCGCCCTGATTGTAGAGCCGGTGCTCGGCAAATTCGACCGAAAAACCGTGAAAGGGGCTTTTGTGGAGGCCGGTAATAAATCCCTCAACCACCTGACGCGTCAGAATTTCAAGCGGATTCAGGAATTCAAAACCTGTCTGGTCAATTTTTACCGGCATGGAGGTGGGTGATTAATAAGAATGAAAAACCGGGACACAAAGAAGGTTCGTTGCATCCCGGCAGGTTCTTCAAACAGATATTAGAAAAGGTTTTCCAGTTTTTTTACCAAAACCGATTTGGGCACAGCACCAACCTGTTTATCAACGAGTTCACCGTTTTTGAAAAACAGAATGGTCGGGATGTTTCTGATTCCGTATTTTGCGGATACGCCGGGGTTGCTGTCAACATCCAGCTTGCCGATAACGGCGCGTCCTTCGTATTCCTTGCTCATTTCCTCAACCAGAGGTCCTACCATGCGGCAGGGTCCGCACCATTCTGCCCACAGGTCAACAACAGCCGGCTGGCCGGATTTCAGTACCAGTTCCTCAAAGTTCGCATCGGTTAATTCAAGTGCCATAATTCTTTATGATGATTAAGTTTAACAATTCAAGAAAGCGTCCAAAGATAGTGTATTTTTTTTCTCCTACTCAAAAAAGTGCAGTAAATTCTTTCCAACTGCATCGTGCCAAAGCGGTGAAAAACAGCCTTAAATCCTTATGAGAGCCTGATTTCCAGCGCTTCCATCCCGTTCAGTTTAAGGATAAGCTCCCGGGGATTTACCGTGTAGCGCGAAGTCATAATCAGCGACTTGATCAACTTGTCTTCGATCACCACTTCCAGATCGCATTTTCCGGGCGATGAGGTTACCGCATCACTCAGGCCTGCGATATATTCGCGGTTTATTGCGCTGCTCTCCAGAAAGAGGGTTATCTTGCGGGTCATGCGCTCGGCAACATCGGCAAGCAGAACAATGTTGGTGATCTTGAATTCGATCTGTTCGGAATCGCGGAACCGTTTCTGCACCATTCCGGTTATCATCAGGGTCTGATCCTGTACCAGCAAGTGCCTGAATTTCAGATAATCATCCGAAAACAGGGCGAGCTGAACCGAATCGCTGTCATCCTCGATGGTAAAATTCCCGTAAAGGGTGTTGTTTTTGCTCATCCTTTCGCTTGCCGAGGAGACGATGCCGGCAATGGTTACCGTTTTCCCCAGAAAACTGCGGATGTTTTCTTCGCGCACATCGCCTACCTGATTTTTACAGAACGATCTGACTTCCAGCTTGTAATCATCCATAGGGTGGCCCGACATATAAAATCCGGTCATCTCCTTTTCGTGGGTCAGTTGTTCAATGTTGCTCCAGGGGTCGCACTCAGGCATCTTCACATCAGGCATCTCCACTTCCATTTCTCCGCCGAAGAGGCTGGTTTGCGCTTCCGATTTCCTGGCCTGATAATCATTTGCGTGTTTTATCACTTTTTCGATGAAGGAAGGTCCGTCGGAGCTGTCCTGATGGAAGTACTGCGCCCGGTGGTTTCCGAATGTATCGAAGGCGCCGGCCTTTGCAAGCGCCTCAAGGCTTCGGCGGTTGATGGTGCGCAGGTTTACACGGCGGGTGAGATCAACAATATCGGTGAAGGGGCCGTTTTTGCTCCTCTCCTCAATGATAGCACTTACCGCATTTTCGCCCACCCCCTTCACGGCGCCCATTCCGAATCGGATTTCGCCGTTTTTGTTTACCGTGAAGTTGTATCCCGACTCGTTGATGTCGGGCGGAAGCACCTTAATGCCCATCCGGCGTGTTTCATCAATAAAGAAGGTGATTTTCTTGATGTCGTTCAGGTTGTGGGTAAGTACCGCCGCCATATACTCTGCTGGATAGTTGGCCTTCAGGTAGGCAGTCTGAAAAGCCACCTGGGCATAGCAGGTGGAGTGTGACTTGTTGAAGGCGTACGACGCAAAGGCCTCCCAGTCGGTCCACACCTTTTCGCAGGCTTTCAGGTCGAGGTTGTTCTTTTTGCAGCCTTCAAGAAATACTTCCTTCTTAAGATCCAGCGTTTTACGATCTTTTTTTCCCATCGCCTTACGCAGGGTATCGGCATCGCTTTTGCTGAAGCCGCCCAATTTCTGCGAGAGGAGCATCACCTGCTCCTGATAAACGGTTACGCCGTAAGTCTCTTCGAGGTACTCCTCCAGTTCGGGCAGCTCGTAAACCACCTTTTCGCGGCCGAATTTCCGGTTGATGTATGTGGGGATATACTCCATGGGGCCGGGGCGGTAGAGCGCATTCATGGCGATCAGGTCTTCGAACTTGTCCGGTTTCAGGTCGCGGAGGTGCTTCTGCATTCCGGGCGACTCGAACTGGAAGGTACCTGTAGTTTCGCCGCGCTGATACAGGGCGAGGGTTTTCCGGTCGTCGAGCGGAATCTCGTCGAGGTTTATCCTTACCTTGTGATTTTCCTCAATCAGCAGCAGGGCATCTCTCAGGATACTCAGCGTTTTCAGGCCGAGGAAGTCCATTTTTATTACGCCCGCATCTTCAATTTCCCTGCCTTCGAACTGGGTAATCAGCAGGTTGGTTTCCTTTGAGGTGTGCACCGGAATGATGCTGGTAAGGTTGGTGGGGGCGATGATGATGCCGGCGGCATGAATTCCGGTACTGCGTACCGAGCCCTCCAGTTTCACTGCTTCGTGCAGCACTTCGCTCTGCAGGTTATTGCCTTTGGCTATTTCGCGCAGCTTTTTGATGTCGTCGATATCGTCAGCGCTGAGGTTTTCCTTCTCTTTCAGGCTGTCCGGCCCTTCGAGCGGAGCATTCATCACCCTGTCGAGTACAATGCCGGGCCTTTCGGGAACCAGCTTTGCCAGAAAATTGGATTCGGCCAGAGGCAGATCGAGCACCCGCGCCACATCCTTAATGGAGCTTTTGGCAGCCATGGTACCGAAGGTTACAATCTGCGCCACCTGATTGTGACCGTACTTATCTACCACATAATCAATTACCTTCTGCCTGCCTTCATCGTCGAAGTCGGTATCGATATCGGGCATGGAGTTACGGCCGGGATTCAGAAAGCGCTCGAACAGCAGGTTATACTTAATGGGGTCGATGCTGGTGATGCCAATGCAGTATGCCACCACCGATCCGGCCGCCGAACCTCTGCCCGGGCCGATGTAAACGCCCATATCCCTGCCGGCGCTGATAAAATCGGAGACAATCAGGAAGTAACCGGTGAAGCCCATTCGCTGGATTACCCCCAGTTCAAACTCAATGCGCTCGGTGATTTCCTGAGAGATTTCACCGTACCGCATCCGGGCGCCGCTCCAGGTAAGATGGCGCAGATACTCGAACTGATCGGTGTATCCTTTGGGAAGCGCAAAGTGGGGAAGAAGGATATCCCTCTTCAGGTTTAGCAACTCCACCTTGTCCGCAATTTCGTTGGTATTGTCGATGGCTTCGGGAATGTCGGCGAAAAGCTCCGACATCTCCTGCGTGGTTTTGAAGTAAAACTGGTCGTTGTAGAAAGCAAAACGCCGGCCTTTCACCGTGCTATCCTCATCGCCGTAGTCTTTGTTGGTGGGGGTGCTTTTCTTCTCGCCCGTATTCACACAGAGCAGAATGTCGTGTGCATCGTAAAAATCCTGCTCCACATAGTGGGTATCGTTGGTGGCAATGGTTTTTACATTGTATTTTCGGGCGAATTTCAGCAGCACCTGGTTTACCTGCTCCTGTTCCGGTATCCGGTGGCGCTGCAGCTCCACATAAAAATCCTCGCCGAATAGGTCGAGCCACCATTTGAACAGCTTTTCGGCTTCCTCTTCGCTCTTGTTCATAATGGCCCGCGGGATTTCAGCGGCAAGGCAGCAGGTGGTGGCGATCAGCCCTTCGCGGTGCTGCAGCAGCAGCTCCTTGTCTATACGGGGATATTTGCTGTAAAGCCCCTCCATATAGCCCAGCGAGCAGAGTTTCACCAGATTGTGGTAGCCCACGCTGTTTTTGGCCAGCAACAATTGATGAAACCGCATATCCTTCGAGTCGCGCGTAAACTGCTTTCGGTGTCGGTCTTCAACCAGATAGAACTCGCATCCGACAATCGGCTTGATGACCGGAGGCTCGCCCTTTTTATTGTATTTCTCGGCTTCGGATACAAACTTGAAAACCCCGAACATATTTCCATGATCGGTAAGGGCAATGGCCGGCATATTATCCTTAACCGCCTTCTTAAACATATCGCCTATTTCAGAAGCTCCGTCAAGAATGGAATACTTTGAATGTACATGAAGATGGGTGAATTTGCTCATAATAAAACATTTGGCGGAGATTGATCCGCCCCGGGTATAAATTACTGATTCTGTTTATGGTAACGCGCCAAAATCCCTGCCGTAACCCAAAATTGGCGGCAGAAAATCGCGGCTGCTGCGGATTGTAAAAATAGATAATTCAAACGAGGAAGGCCGGATTGTTAATAAATTTTAATCAAAGAAAATTAGCTTTTAATTGATCATTCTCTAGGCCGCGGCTGAGACAACGGGCAAATGTAGTTATTGAATTCTATCACAGTACAACCA
>LUZO01000009.1 GCA_001603685.1 Bacteroidales bacterium Bact_23 | reverse complement strand
TTTTTTCTTTTGTAACGGTCTTTTGTGTAATATCTATTGTGCTACCATTTGCCAGTCCATAAGTCACGACCGAAACAAATAGTAATAATGTTATTGTTGTTGTACGGAAAAATGTCATTTTGCTCTATCGTTTATAATTGCTGCCAACATAGCTGGTAAGGTTTTGGCTGCTTGACGCAGGGCGAGTTTTACCGACAAATGTTGATACAAAAATAATACTTATTACTCACCGGGAGTGTTCAATCGAAGCACTTTGCCCGCCTTGCGTTTACCACGACCGTAGAAGGTAGCCACGAAGTGAACCAGCACCGATGGCAAACTGATTGTTACAGTCAGTTTATTGTATTAGTTCATTTATCCATTTTGTAAAGACCGATACCCTAGTCCATTCCATTGTCTGACCGTAATAGCCTGTTTTCATCAATTGTTCAAGGTCAGTATTCGCCCCTGAACAAATACCGATCAACTCCCATTCACTATTGTTCATTCTGAACAGGCCACCACCACTGTCACCTCCTGAAGTTATATATTCCAATGGTCTTGGTATAGGACTTCCAGTTTTGTTACAGTCCTCTCTTGTTGGGTGGTCAAAATCACAAATTAACAAAGTCTTTAAACCCATATACTCCGATCCACCAATTCTATCAACAACATTTTCTCCTGCTATTTTCTTATTATGCGCACCAACTAAATCAGGCCTGTCTGCTGGGCCCGACGCTCCAAATCCAACCCCCACAACATCTGAATTTAGTTCATTTAATAAGCTGTTTAATTTTGCCGCTGCAATTTTATTTAATGGTTTCTCTAATTCAAGAATAGCAATGTCGCAGGAGCTTTTTGTGAGACTATCAAGGTAGTTTGGATGTAACCATAAATTTTTGACTTTTACTTTTTGTCCCTTGAATATTAAATTCAGATTTGAAACATCTGTTATTCTATGATTGTATGGAACATAAGAGACAATAGTCATTCCATTAAAATTAAGTGTGTCGGGTCGTGTATCACTGTCAATAAAAACATGCGCAGCCGATAAAACAAAACGGTCACTAATCAAAACACAAGAACCACCTGCTGTTGTATCATTGAATACTTGCCCGACACAGTCAAATTGTTCTTTAGCGGCTAATTCTAAGTATGCTTTTCATCAGCGTCGTGTCTGAAGATTCCTGAAAAAAAGGTCAAGAAAACAATTGTACAAAAAATAAAGAAGTTTGATTGTTTATACTTCATGGTCTGTCTGCTTTAAATTGCCTATAACATCTTTTTTTTTCAACACAAATATAACCATTCATTACTTCAAATCATCAATCCATACCATTACAAATACAGGATAAAAGCTTTCAAACCGGAAAAGCCTGCTTTCTGATAAAAATTTCCTGCAAAGTGTTTGGAATTAGAAAATTATTCCTATTTTTGCACCCCCCGATGAATAAGGGGAATAACACTTAAACAAAACCATCACAATGTACGCAATCGTAGAAATCGCCGGCCAGCAACACAAAGTGGCAAAAGACCAGGTGATCTTCGTGCATCGTCTTGAGGGTGAAGAAGGCTCAACCGTTGAACTGAACAATGTAATGTTGGTTGACAACGACGGAGCCGTTACCATCGGACAGCCGACGGTTACCGGCGCTGTAGTTACGGCTAAAATCCTGTCGCACTTACGAGGCGATAAGGTCATCGTCTTCAAGAAGAAGAGAAGAAAAGGCTATCAGAAGTCAAACGGTCACAGGCAGTATCTGACCAGGCTGCAGATTGAAGCCATCAACGCCTGATAAGGCTGTATCAAAACCATTGTAGAACGCTAAAAACGAAAAGATATGGCTCATAAAAAAGGTGCCGGTAGTTCAGCAAACGGCAGGGAATCACACAGCAAACGCCTTGGCGTTAAGATTTACGGCGGACAGGCTGCTCAGGCCGGTAACATCATTATCCGTCAGCGTGGTACGGTTCACAACCCCGGCCTGAATGTTGGCATGGGTAAGGATCACACCCTGTTTGCACTGGTAGATGGCGTTGTAGAATTCCGCAAAAGGAAAAACAACAAATCCTATGTATCCGTCCTTCCCCTTGAGGAAGAAAAGTAATCTGACTGACAGATTCTGACATACCGGAAAAAGATACGACTCCTGTCCGAAAGGCAGGAGTTTTTTTATGCCTGAAAAGCCATTTTCCTGCCCTGTTTACCGCAATCCCTTCACTTTGGGAATGCCGGCCACAAAATCCTTCAGGTAATACGGCTCAAAATAGGCGGTATCTTCGAACAGTCCGCCATTAAACTTTTCGAGAGCCGGCTGAACCATATATCTTGCGGAAACGGTAAAGTCGCCGATATACCTGAAGTGGGGAGGACCAAGCACTTCCGTACATTTTCCGGCGCCATCGCCGGCATAGCAGATGATATGCCCGCTTCTGAATTCGCTGAAACTGCCGGCATCAATAATCTCAGCCATGGTATCCCTGACTTTCCGCCCCTGCGCATCGAAAAGTGCGGTATAGACCTCCATCCGCCTGGCATCGATCATGGGTGCATAAAGCAGCGGCAATGCGGCATCTTCGCCGGCCATGCTGCGCATTCCGGAAGCCATGGCATCAAGCGTTCCGATCGCAATCAGCGGCTTGTTCAGCGCATAACACAGCCCCTTAGCCGTAGAAACGCCAATGCGCAAACCGGTGTAGGAACCCGGGCCCATGCTAACCGCAACCGCCGACAAATCCTTCGGCTCTATTCCGTTTTCACGGAGAATATCATCAATGAACACGGAAACCACCTGCGAATGCGAGTTTTTCTCAGCAGTCTCGCGGATACCCAGGATATCCGGCCCGTCAGCCAGTACAACGCTGCAGACGGGGGTTGCGGTTTCAATGCTCAGCATCAGCGCCATACAGAATCAGTATTTATTTTTTCTTCTTTTCAAAAAGTTCCGACCGCTCCACAACCTTAATCTTGTCGCCATCCTTCAGGGTTTTGGAAACTGCACGGTAGGGGCCGGTTATCACCTCTTCACCCTCCGATAAACCTTCCGTGATGTGGATATAGGTATTGTCCTGGATTCCGGTCTTCACTTTTCTGAGTTTAGCCTCACCGCCCTCTTTCACAAAAACATACTCCTGAATGGCTTCAAAAGCGGCCGTTTCGCCAGCCGTAGCCTTCTCTTCCCCTCCGGCTTTTGCTCCCGGTTTCAGCGAATCCTGGCGGGTAGTCACCGCCTGAATGGGAACGGTAAGGATGTTGTACAACGATTCGGTCTGAATATCAACGGTTGCCGACATACCCGGCCTGAAAGGCGATGCCGTGGCCTGTCCCTTCACTTTCAGATCGCTGTACGATTCGGGCAGCATCCGGATTTTCACATCGAAGTTGGTGACCTGATCGGCGCTAAGCCCGGTAACATTGGCCGAAGTGGCAATCTGGGTAATCACCCCTTTGAATTTCCGGTTCAGGTACGAATCCACCTCCACCAGTGCGGTATCGTTGATGGCCACGCGGATGATGTCGTTTTCGTTCACACTTACGATTACCTCCATCACGGCCAGGTTGGCTATGCGCAGAATCTCCGTTCCGGCCGAGAACTGCGATGCCCCGGCCACCCGCTCGCCCTTTTCAACATTCAGCTTCGAGATTGTTCCCGAAACGGGGGCATAAATGGAGGTCTTGTACAGATTTTCGCCCGCCTCCTTTACCGATGCTTCGGCGCTCTTCACCGAATATTCAGCGGCTTTCACGCTTTCGGCGGCGGCAGTCACCTCCGCTTCAGCCACCTCGTACGACGATTTGGCGGCATCGAACTCCGATGCTGAGATGGCTTTTTCCCTGAAGAGCTTTTCACTCCGCTCGAAGCTGGCTTTTGCGTTGATATACTGCGCCTGCACCTGTGCAACGCGGGCGCGGCTGTTCGCAAGGTTGGCCTTCTGGGTATTCAGTCCGGCCAGCATACGATCGTAGTTTGAGGCATAGATCTTCGGATCGATGCGCGCCAATAGGTCGCCGGCCTTAACCTCATCTCCCTCTTTTACAAACAGTTCCACCACTTCACCGCTTACATCGGGCGAAATCTTCACCTCCACCTCGGGCTGAATCTTCCCGTTGGCCGATACGGTTTCGGTTATGGAGCGTAGCTGTGCCTTTTCGGCGGAAACATCCGTAAGGTTACCCGAACCAAGCCATCCCATTTTGCGGGCTACCGCCATAAATATGATCAACAGGACAATGAGGCCGATGCCAATCCTGATTAGTTTTTTTCTCTTCATTATTTCAGGGCATTTGATTACTTAAAATTAAACACTTTGCGGCTTCCGCCATACTTCCGGCTTGTGATCCTTTTATCGCTTCAGGCTCAACGGCTTACCCATATAGAAATCCAGTACCGTTGTCTTGAAAATATAATCGAACTTGCTTTGCAGTACTTCCGATTCCGCATTCGTCATCTCTTTTTTTGCGTTGTTGTAGTCCACCGAATTCATTACGCCTACCGAAAATTTTTGCTCGGCATACCTGAACGACTCTTTTGTGGCTGCCAGTTTCTTTTCCGATGCATAATAATTCTTCAGTGATGCCCTGGCATCGGCCCATGCCTGCTGAATGGTTTTGCGCAAAGCCATCCGCTGCAGTTCCAGATCGAGGCGCGAATTTTCCAGGGCTATTTTCGATTTTCCAACCATTGTCCGGGTCTGCCAGCCGCTGAAAATGGGCAATGTCAGGTAGAGGCCGATGGTCTGGTTGTTGTTATCCTTTATCTGATCGCTCCAGGGTGTTTTTTTATAAACATACTCCGAATTGAAGGCATACACTTTCAGGTCTTCGCCCTCCGCCGTCCGCGCAAAACCGATATAGGCAGGGTCGGCCGGCAAAATCTTGTCAATCTGCTGCCTGGCTCCCGAATAGCCGGTGCCCCAGCTTCCGCTGAGGGCAATGGACGGGTAATACATTCCCCGGGCTCTGGAAAGCTGTTTTTCAACTCCTTCGAGGCGGTATTCCGCCGCTTTGATCTCCGGCATTGCGGCAACGGCATGGCTGTAAATGGCTTCAGGGCCGGCGCCCAGTTCCGGGTCCCCTTCAATGAAGAGAGCGGGTGTTTCGATATCGAATCCATCGGCCGATGGCAGATCGAGCAACTGGGCAAGGGTAAGCAGGGAGACATCCAGGCTATTTTCGGCGCTCACCAGATTCGACTCCTCACCGGCAAGCTGAGCCTCAACCATATAGAGGTCGCCAACGGCCATCGCCCCGGCATCAACCAGTTTCTGCATCCGTTCTACCTGCTGGCGGGTAATGTCGAGCTGATTGGCACGAATGGTAACCAGCTCCTTGTAGAACAGCACCTGAAGGTAAAAAGTGGCGATGTTGAGCGAAATGTCGTTCATATACTTCTCGGCATCTTTCTCGCTGGCCATCAGGTTAAGCTGATTCTGCCTGATCTGGTTCATCTTCTGAAACCCGTTGAACAGGGTAATGCCGCTCTGCAGGTAAAAGTTGTTCGACTGCACCCTGCTGGTGGCAAACTGGTTGGTGTAACGATCCACCGTTTGCCCGTAATTGTATGCGTGCGAAGCATTTCCGGTGACTCCGGGAAGCAGGTCGAGCTTCGACTGAAGCAGATCGGCCCTGGCGCTTTCAACCATCAGCTGCGACTGCTTTATCTGAAGATTGTTTTCCAGCGCGTGACTGATG
This sequence comes from Bacteroidales bacterium Bact_23, assembly GCA_001603685.1. GTDB lineage: Bacteria > Bacteroidota > Bacteroidia > Bacteroidales > Lentimicrobiaceae > Lentimicrobium. Next base: position 2,736 of record LUZO01000009.1, on the reverse strand, counting down.
CACTGTTCAAGAGTCCACACCTGCTGCGCCAAAAGGCCCCCGGAAATGAAGCCGGACAGCAGGATTGTAAATAGCAATTTTCTGATCATCGTATTTGAATTAGCCGGTCTGATGGATTAAAACAATGAATTTATGAGGGTTAACTGGTTATAAACCCGATATTTACAACCGTACAATCAACTTATCGGATTCCGCATTATCTCCCGAAACATCAGCGCTGAAACAATCGCAAACGGTATTTACCACAGGATGCGGTCATCAACTCATAAATTTTAGTCAAATTTATGCTTTTGAATGCTTCAATTAGTCTAAATTTACAAAAAAATTGTGGCCGGCACACATTTTCCGCCTCCCCTCGCCTCAAAGCTTCAGTAAAAATGGCTAAAATGGATTTGAAAGTACTGCTATTCCTTATTTTGACGCTGTTTACCGGTACAAAGTTACAACTTGCGGCGCAAAACCCGTACAATTCACCTTCAGGCGATACCATCGATGTGGTGAATTACCGGATCAACCTTACGGTTGTGAATCTTGCTTCGCAGCGGATTCAGGGAATGACCGCCGTGAGGTTCACCACTCCGCTTGCCGGCATAACCCAGCTTCCGCTTGAGCTGCGCAAGCTTCAGGTGGACTCGGTAAAGGCGGCGAACGGCGCCTCCCTCTCCTTCAGCCATCAGGGCGACCGGCTCCGGATTCAGCTTCAGCAGGCATTACCGGCAGGCGATACCACCGAGATCAGGGTATATTATCAGGGCGTTCCGTACCATGAGTCGTGGGGCGGTTTTCATTTTTCGGGCCAGTATGCCTTCAATCTCGGTGTCGGTTTTGAGTCCATCCCCCATAACCTCGGTAAAGCCTGGTTCCCCTGTATCGACAACTTCACCGACCGGGCCTTTTACGAATACCGCATCCGCGTTGAGAATACCAATTCGGCGGTTTGCGGCGGCCTGCTGGTCTCCATCACCGATATGCCCGATGGCACCCGCGAATTCTACTGGAAATCTGACCGTACCCTGCCCACCTACCTTGCGTCGGTGGCGGTTGGACCCTATGCAATGATAACCGACACCTACCAAGGGATGGAACAGGAGATTCCCATCACCTGGTTTGTAAGGCCCCAGGATACCGCACGGGTTGCCGGAAGCTTCAAAAATCTGAAGAACATTGCAGCCATCTATGAAGAGTGTTTCGGCCCCTACCCGTTTCAGCGCATAGGATTTGCGGGAACGGCCCTCGGCGCCATGGAACACGCCGAAAACATCGCCTATCCCAACGGCAGCATCAATGGCGGGGTTAACGATGAATGGCTGTATGCCCATGAGTTTTCGCACATGTGGTTTGGCGATAAGGTGACCTGCGCTTCCGATGCCGATATGTGGCTGAACGAAGGCTGGGCGAGCTGGTGCGAAACCCTTTTCAGAGAAAAGCTGTACGGCATTGAGCAGGCACGGAATAACATGCGGGCTTTATCACGCGAAGTGCTTCGGTACGCACACATCGCCGAAGGCGGTTATCTGCCGCTCTCGCCCATGCCGCAAAACCTGACCTACGGAACCCATGTCTATGACAAGGGCGGAATGGTGACTCACGGATTAAGGGGATATCTGGGCGACAGCCTCTTTTTCAGCGGTATAAAGGCCTATCTGGAGGCATTTGCCTACCAGCCGGCCACTTCGTACGATCTGCGCGATTTTCTGAGCCAATATTCGGGTACCGACCTCACCGGCTTTTTCGATTTTCATGTGTTTGGCCCAGGCTTTAACCATGTGTCGGTTGACTCTTTCAGCATCACCCCGAATGGTAGCATGTTTGATGTCGAAGTGTTTGTAAGACAAAAGCTTAAGGGAGCGACTACCCCTCAGGCCGATTGCCGCACCGAACTGGCATTTATGGATGACAGCCGCAATTTGGTAACCCGCACCATCACCTTTTCGGGATGGAACGGCTCGGCAGTGTTTCAGCTCCCCTTTGCACCCATCCTCGTCATGGCCGATCTGTATGAGCGGATGGCCGATGCCACCACCGACAATTACAGAACCATCAATGCCTCAGGGCTTTACGACTTCGCCGAGACCTACTTCAAACTGGATGTCAACGACATTTCCGACAGCGCATTTGTACGGGTAACCCATCACTGGGTAGCCCCCGACGGCATGCAGAATCCGCTTCCCGGCCTTACCCTGAGCGATTACCGCTACTGGAGCATCGAAGGCATCTTTCCTCAGGGCTTCAGCGCATCGGGCAGGTTCACATACAGCCGTGGGAACATGCTCGACAATACACTGATTACTTCATCGAAAGACTCGCTGGTGATTCTTTACCGACCCAGCGCCGGATCTGAGTGGCAGTCGGTGCCATTTGTGAAGCAGGGGGCATGGCAAATCGGCAACATCACAGTTCCCGAACTTCGCCCGGGTGAATATACGCTGGCCGTGTGGAATGAAGCTTTCGTAAATACGAAACATCCCGAAAAAAAGGATAGACTGAAACTGCTGCTGATTCCCAATCCGGTTCGCTACGAGGCAGAAGCAGTACTGCCAGTAAAAACCGGCGGCACCCTTTCCATCTTCGATCAGGCCGGCAAAGTGCTGTACAGTAAACAGGTTGCTCAGAACGAAACCAGCGTCCGGATAAATACAACGGAGTTGGGAAACGGAAACTTTCTGGTGATTTTCAAAGGAAATCGTGGCCATAAATTCTCCGGAAAGCTGATCATATTATAATAACTCTAAATAA
>LUZO01000008.1 GCA_001603685.1 Bacteroidales bacterium Bact_23 | reverse complement strand
ACGTCCATCACCGCTTCAAGCTCTTCCTTCGAGTACCCCCCCCGGGAGGATATCTCCCCTGCGTAGGTGGTCTGGCCGATGTGGCGGGCGATCTGGGAGTCCCGGGCGTCGGAGGGCTCGTCGGTGAGGACGAAGATCAGGTCGAACCGGGACATGAGGGCTGGGGAGAGGTTGATCTGCTGGGCTATCCCCTCGTACTTGTCGAAGCGGCCGAACTTGGGGTTTGCGGCGGCTAGAAGCGCACACCGCGACTTCAACGTCGCCATCACGCCGGCCTTCGCGACGCTGATCGTCTGCTGCTCCATCGCCTCGTGGAGGGCGGACCTGTCCTCGGACCTCATCTTGTCCATCTCGTCGATGCAGGCGATCCCCTTGTCGGCCAGGACGAGCGCCCCCGCCTCGATCGACCACCGGCCGTCGCCCAGTTCATCCTTCACAGCCGTCGCCGTCAGCCCTGCCGAGGTGGAGCTCTTGCCGGAGGTGTATATCCCCCGGGGCGATAGCTTCGAGATGTACCGGAGGAGCTGGCTCTTGGCGATCCCGGGGTCGCCGACGAGGAGGATGTGGATGTCGCCCCTGATCCTCGTCCCGTCGGGAAGGCCCTTCGATACCCCTGAGAAGAGCTGCAGAGCAAGGGCCTCCTTCACCTCTTCGTAGCCGTAGATGGAGGGGGCGATCGACTTTCTTATATTCTCGTAGATATGGGGGTCTGCAGCAAGCTTCCTTATCAGCCGCTCGTCCTCGGCCTTGATATCGATCTCCTCGAACTCCTGCTCCATCATCTCGATGGAGTTTCCTTCGAGGAAGAGGTCGAAGTAGGTGGACTTGCCGGTCTGGGTCGTCCTCTGGTAGGACCGCAGAGCCCCGTTGACGACGACCCGGTCGCCGGGGTAGATCATCCCCGTCAGGTCGTCCTCGAGCTGGACGTCCAGGGTCTGGGGCTGCTCGCCGCCCCGCAGCTCCTCGGGGGACTCCTGGACCCGGACGTTCTGGGCGTCGACGAACCGAGACCGGTCCAGTAGCAGCTTGAAGGGCCCCCGCCGGTCGCAGGCGTCGTTGGGGCAGTCGTATGGCTCCTGGAACTTGGAGGTCGTCTGCTCCTTGAAGAAGACGTGGCCGCACCTCTGGCACTCGAAGGCCGCCGATATCACCTTCGGGCGCACCTCCGTCACCGTCCGCACGAGCCCCTCCAGGGCGATGAGCCTGCCGATGTGGTCGGACCTAAGCTCGCTCGTCTTCCTCCGGTGGGGCAGGCCGACGATCCGGAAGTGGGCTTTCTCTAAGAGGGCATCGATGGGTAGGTCGATCTCCAGGAGGGCGGTCTCCGCCGCCTCGAGGAGCGGCCCCGGCTTCTCCAGGAGCTCGTCGGCGAACTCCGGGTCGTACCGATCGATATCCGGGAACTTGATTGAGAGGCTTCTGCGCAAGGGGTAGGAGTCGGCGAGCTCCAATAGCTCGTCCCAGTACCTGGACCTGATGAACTCCTCCCACTTCGCTACGGGATCTTCGACCATGGGTAAGGGAGGGTAAGGTGGGGGATAGTTTAAAGGTTATCGATGAGTCAAATCTTTTTGTAATCCTTTAGTATCCTATCATGCTCCTGAGCCGGGACATGCTCTCGTCGAGATCATCATCGTGCCTGTGGACGAAAACCCGGTAACCCATGGTGTCAAGTCTTTCTCTCTTATCGCGGTCGCTCTCGACCACGTAATCCTTATCGTGGTCTGGCCCATCGACGAAGACGATTATGCCCTCATTTTCGTAATAGAAGTCGGCTTCAGCTACTGGTTTATCACCGTCGTATAAGGTATTCTGGGCGTCGGTTGGAAGAGGAAGCTTCTTAGCCCGTATGGCCTCCAGAACTGTCCGCTCCAGATCGGATTCGCATCGATCCATCAGCTCTTCGTACCAGTCGTCTCCGCCGCCATTCGACCCCTGCTGAGATTCGGTCAATTCGGCGCCCTCAAGCCTCTCCAGCGTCGGCAGGACTAGGTTTCGATCGAGGATCTCGTGGATAGGTTGGTTGTAGTAGTTACAGAGGCATCCATAACAGGCCCGTTCACACCGGGACTCCTCAGGTTCGAACTCGTGGAGGATCTCCCGGGCGAGGTGGGCGACCTCGTGAATCTCGCAGGTCTCTTGGAGGGACCTGAGGAAACCCGCCCCGCCCTCGGCCCCCTCGTAGAGGACGATGCTAAAGGTTCCTTCATTCTCGGGATTTGGCATCAGGAAGGTCCCGACCTCTCCTACGTCCAGGTTCATCTTTATATGCAGACCTTGGATCATCGCCTGAGATAGGGTTTCGTAGAATCCCTTTGAGTCTTCAGAGCTGATATCTTCAGGGAGGTCACACTCTATAGTGATCACGTCATGGGAAGACTCCGTATAGAGAACGACGTTTCGAGTGATATCATCTTCTGTTCCGTTGCGCCAACATTTCTTCTCCTTCTCATTTGGATCTATGTGCTTATTGATGCTGTCGTCACTGAATATCCAGCGGTTGCAGGCGTTACAGAGGGTGAACCCATTATCTTGATCGTCTTTTTCTGCCTTCCTCGTCCCCATATTGACCGTCAGAATCTTGCCGTTATGCTCGTAGCAGAGGGAGAGGATACGCCCTGAACCGTCTGAGGCCTCCCAGCGTTTCACCCTCCCGCCTCGATGGTAATGCTGGTTGACGTCGTAGCCGAGGCGCATCCTCTCCTCCTCGTCGCTCGTTATCCCTTGCCGTCTGATGGCGAATTGGTCCGGCATCTCTATGGCGTCGCGGGGCTGCTGGTCGTCTAGGGCCGCTCCGCAGATCCTGCAGGCTGCATTGATCGCCACCTCTTTTCCGAGGTAGTAGGCACTGCAGTTGGGACATATCACCAGCTTATTTGGGTCGGGCCGCTCGCTATCCTCTCGGCGACGTGCTTCTAAGATCTGGTAACGGCCTCCCCGGTAGTAGATGCTGTTTCCTGGGGCGTATTCTCTTATGGCAACGGCTCTATCTCTCTGGAGGTCGAACTCTTCGAAGCCCCGTCTGCCCCGGTGGTCGAGGAAGAGGGTGGTGACCTTCGTCGGGAATCCGTAGTTAGGGGTGAACCCCTGGCTCGCAAGATAGCGGTAGGTGAAGTAGTTCTCTTTGCCTTCCCGCATGTTGGCCATTTTGTTCTCGATGGAAGTCCGCCTCCAACTCTTCTCCTTAGGAAGGCGGTTTCTTTCGGCGAGGAAGTTGATGTACTTCAACTCCCTCTTGAGGTGGTTGTACTCGTCTCTGTAGAAATCGAAGGCCCGGTCGAGCTCGGGGACGAAACGATCGACGGTCTCTGCTATGAACTGCTCGTCGAGCCAGTCGTACTCTTCGATCTCGTTTCTGAACCCCTCCTGGATCGATCTCACTATCTCGTTCCGTCGCGCCTTGACGCCCCTCTCGATCGTTGCCCTGAAGTCGGGGAAGAGGGGAAGCCCTTCTCCATCGATATCCAGGATATCTCCGATCTTCTGGGGGACCTTCTCGTCTATCTTTTCGAGGACGAAGGAGTGGATGTGGGTGGTAACGAGGGCTTTGTTGTCCAGAAGGAATCGCGGCGTGCTGATCTCTCCTGCGATGATCTTCTCAGGGTAGCGGTAGAAGTACTGGTCGTGGGGGCCCCGTTTCAACCCGCCGCCACAGAAGGTGCTGATAATAGAGGTCTGAGACTTCCTACCGGCTCTCCCAGCCCTCTGGGCGTAGTTGGAGGGTGACGGCGGAACGTTCCTCATGAAGACAGCAGACAGGTTTCCGATATCGATCCCGAGCTCCATCGTCGGCGTGCAGACGATCACGTTCAGAGGATCTTTTGAATCTCTGAACTTGGCCTCAAGCTCCTTTCTCGTCTCGCCGTCGATCTGGCCGCTGTGTTCTGCAGCGCTGAGAGCAGCCACGTCGTCGAAATTGCGGGTGTACTCGTATCTGAAGTAGTTGTTTGAAAAGTTCTCATCAACCAGGTCCACGCACTTGGAGCCGGTGCAGACTCTCACCTCTTCGAAGTGGTGAACAAGGCCGCATCTCTTGCAGGCCTTGTGGGTCTCCCCTCTGGGGACGGATAGGAGGATCGCCTCTGGGCTGATCATGAGGAGCTTTCCGACCCACTTGTGGACATCGATCCATCTGAGACCTCCAGCCCGAACAAGGATGTTGGCAACCATCTTAACTATCCTTTGGGCCCGTTCTCGATCCGCATCAAGCACCTTCATAGTCCAGGCGACGTGAGGGCCTGTTCTCCAGGAGAGCCTGTGGACCTGGGCAAATCGCGTCTTGTTATCGGCATCGTCGCTGTACCCCTCTGGCTGGTAGGTCCTGTGCTCGTCGTGGAAGAGGGCATCTTCGTCGATCTTGTTCTCGATCTTGGTTTTAAACCCGTAGTCGTCCAGGAGATAGTCGTATGCTATCGCGGTCCGGTACCGCATGATGTCCAAAAAGCCGGTCAGATAATCTTCACGCGCCGCCTCGCTCAGCTCCCTGAACTCGGGAACTTCGGCCCAGATATTGTCAGCCCTGGCCAGCCTGTCTATGCCGTTGTAGGTCACTCTGAGGAGGCCCACGTCCTCAAGGTTCTGCTGGTTCCTCTTCTGAGATGACCCGAGCTCCAGGATTGTGTTGAATAAGAGGTACTCTTTGAAGGCGTCCTCTTCAGACCTGCTCGAAGCCATCGAGAACTCCAGGTCGCCGGTGGACTTGGAGTACTTGGGCATGGCACCTCCTTCTTCGAAGATCTTGAAGATCTTCTCTCCCGCCTGCAGGAGTTCTATCGGCTCTCCCGCCTTTTCCAACGCTCTATGAAGCCCGCGCCTGAAGTGGAGGCGCTTCTGGATGTTGTTCATGTGAGACGCTTGAAGGGCGGTGTCCTGGCGGTTGTCGCTGAATACCAAGATCTTCCTCTCATCTTCGGGAAGCGTGTTCAGGTTGTGGGATACGATGACGTCGGTTGCTGTGGACCTTCCCACTGTGCCGAAGGAGAATAGTTTGTTGAACTCCCGGGGCCTCCGGTCGTAGTATACGCCGCAGCCCTCGGAGGGGCAGAAGAGGAAGGGATAGGGCAAGATCGCGACTTTGACTTTGGAGCTGCAGATGCACCTTTCAGCATCGCCGTTCTTGTAGAGCCTGTTGCAGTCGGGGCAGTACTCGGCCACTTCCAGCTCCGCATGTTCTCGGTATTCCTTTCTGAGGGCATCGCTGGGGGTTCGCCAATGGCCAGGGGGTGGTGTGATCTCCCGATCGTATCCTCCGAGGAGGATGTAGGCTGGGATGCCCACTATATCGAGATCGTCCATATCTCTGGGTTTGAGGCCGCCTTCCGGGGTGATCTCGACGGAGTAGTACTCCTGACCGCAGGCCCTGCAGAATACGAGGGGAAAGGTCTTCCTGATCTTCTCGTTTCTTGAGCAGTCCGGACAGATCACCTCGCCTGCGCCGTTCATGTGGGGCGACTGGGGACTGATGCAGCTTTTTATCCCGCCTCCCTGGCTGAAGAAGGCGTGGACCTTAGGTATCAGTCGAGGCTGGGACCTGCCTCTGACCTCGATCTCAGCGTTCATTCCTGCGAGGAGGGCGGCCCTGATCTCCAGGTCGCACTCCTCTTTGGTCGAGTTCGGTCTGACCTCGGACCTGTAGGCTTCGACCAGGTCGTAGAGGCTCATGGAGTTCTTGAAGAGGGACTTTTCGAGGAACTGGATCGTCGTCTGCTCGCCCAAGATCCTGCCGAGGCTCTTCGGATCGATGTCTTTGAGGTCGGCGGAGCCCGTCAGGGCCCTGACCAGGGGTATCGCCGTCTCCGGGGTGCCGTCGTAACCATCGATCATATCCCCGGTGACCAGGACCTTCTCCGGAAGGAGAGACTCGCCCCCGGCGACCGGCTCGAAGTAGGTCTCGGTGATCACCGACTCAGGATCGAAGGGCTCGCCGAAGAGCCGGGAGGCGAAGCTGGAGATGGCCTCGGATGCGCTCCCTCCCTCGGAGCTCTGGACGGTGGCGCTGGTGCCGATGCACCGAAGATCGCCTGCGGTTCCCGTGTGCTGCTTGAGCCTTCGGATGAGGTAGGCGACGTCGGCACCCTGCTTTCCGGTGTAGGTGTGGACCTCATCCAGGACCAGGAATCGGAGAGCAGATCTCCCTTCCGGGAAGATGGCCTTTCGGTCCTCGAACCGCGTGAGGAGGTACTCGAGCATCACGTAGTTGGTGAGGAGTACGTCCGGCGGGGTCTCTTTGATCTCCTCTCGCGACAATAGCTCAGAGTCCCGGGGCTTCTCCCTTCCGGTCGTCGCGGCGTAGCTTGCGAGGGCCTTCTCGCGAGAGTTGGGGGTGTCGCCGGTGTAGAGGGCGATCTTGAGCCCGGTACCTTCGAGCCGGGAGGCGAAGTCGTCGTACTGGGAGTTGGCGAGGGCGTTCATGGGGTAGATGATGATCGCCTTGACCCCGCCGACCCCATCGTCCTGGAGGCGGAGGCATTCGCTGATGATGGGGATTCCGAAGCAGAAGCTCTTGCCGCTTCCGGTCCCGGTGGCGACGATCGTATTTCTGCCGGAGGCGATCGCCCTCACGGCGTCGGACTGGTGCTTGTGGAGGTCGACCAGGGGCGATGTTTTGTCCTCGGCGCGGGCGGTAAAGCACCTCGGCGAGTCGGGGTGGATCAGCCCCTCCCTCACCAGCTGGTCGAAGGGGTCGCCGTGGAGGTATCTTCTGTTCAGCTCGATGTAGGGGCCTTTGGAGATGAGGGTCCCTTCCTTCAGCTTCTCGTCGACCCAGTCTCTTATGGTGGGGTTTTTGAACCTCTGGAAGGAGGTGACGTATTTTCGGTAAGCGGTGCGTATATCCTCCAGAGCTTTGAAGGGGTTCAGCCTCTCTTTCTCCTTCTCCGTATGACCTTCCATCTGATCTTCCTCCACCTGACTTCCATCACCCGATTGCTCCACCCGGGCTTCCTCCACCTTCACGGATCAAATGCAGCTCCCGACGGGCAGGTCCCTGATGCTGCCCTGCTCGATCCTGCCAGAAGCTGAGCCGTCGTTCGGCATCCGTCACCTCGCTTCGGCCACTTACCGGTTTGTGGGTAACTAAATGGTGTTTTGATATCCACAAGCGGACTTGTCGGTACCAGAATACTCGCAACCTTCGTTTCGAGTACGGATTGGACCCTTTGGTATCCACAAGTCAGCTTTAGTCTTAAAGCGTTATTGCGTGTCCATCAGAGTGATCTCTATAAGCTTGCTGAATATGTAGGTGGTGGGCCTGCGCCCCTTTCCCTGTCGCAGGACGTCGAGGATCTCGTTCTCCCTCAATTCCCTCAGCATCTTTTTGGTGCTCTCTTTTGGGATGGCCGAAGTCTTCGAGAATTCACGGGCGTTGAATATCGGACGGGAGAATATGCCATCTATAGCCTGGATGGTATACCTGGAGCCCGTGATCTCCGGGACTTTGACCTTCATATCGTCGTAGAGGGCGAGGATAGCCCTCGCCTTTCGGCTGTTCAGCTCTGCCTGCTCTGTCACCGCCTGCAGGAAGAAGCCTATCCAGCCGTTCCAATCGCCATCCTGGGATATGGCGAGCAGCCGCTCATAATAGACGTCCCGGTTTCGTTCCAGATAGTCGCTGATGTAGAAGTTGGGGCTTGTGATTATCTTCTTGCCGTAGAGGATCAGGGGGACGAGCATTCGGCCTATGCGGCCGTTTCCGTCCAGGAAGGGGTGGATCAGCTCAAACTGGGCTTTTAAAACGGCAAGTTGGACCAGGGGGTCCTTCTCGGTGCTATGGAGGTAGATCTCCCAGTCGGATAAGGCGTCCATCAGCATGGGAGGCGTTGGTGGTACGAAGATGGCCCGCTCTATGGGCGTCCCCGGCGGAGCGATGTAGTTTTGGATGCGGCGGATCTCGCCTGGAGCCTTCTTCTCCCCGCGAACCCCCTCCAAAAGAATGCGGTGGAGATCGCAGATCATCTTGACGGTGAGGGGGCGGCTCTCCAGATACCCCACCGCTGCCCTCATAGCCTTGCGGTAGTTGATGACCTCATGGATCTCTTGGATTTGAGGACGATCTCTGATATCCTCCTCGGCCTTCTCCCCCAACTCCGCCTCGTACTCCAGGACGTCTTCGAGGGAGGCCTGGGTCCCCTCGATCCTGGAGGAGAGGACCGCCTCGTGGGTCGCCAGGGGCGAGAGGAGGACCTGGGGATTGATGATGCCAAGAAGGACTCCGTCATAGCGGGCCAGCGAACGGTTGGCGCTGCCGATGAGGGGGACGTGCTGCTCCCAGTAGATGCCCTTTGGAGGGAGCTTCTCTGGGGTGTAGGGCTCCATCGGTTCATTCTCCTGCCGGGGCACCGATTGCCCCAGCACGTTGGTTATAAACAAAACATATCATCAGGTGGAGCGCCCTTTCTGTCAATCGTCTCAGCAGATGGCATCACCCACCTATTCCGAGTATGGAGTATACTTTATCCATTGATATTCTGCATGAAGGGGTTCGGTATAAGTGAATTTGCCCGCCCATTGATTTTCATCATTTTCTTCCGTTTCGTTAAACGCCCAGAAGTTAGCCATAATGTGCGCAGGAGGAGTCGGTAAGGGTATACTTGAAGGTATCATCACGCCATCATTACCCCAACCATAGTTGCCGTCTTCAGTCCATACAAGAGCGTCATTGACGTACCATCTTATGGCTGATTCGGACCATTCGATGGAGAAAGTATTGAATTCTTTTGAGGCATCAAAACCAAGATTTATCGGTTTTAGAGGATGTTTTTTATTGCGACTCTCTCCATTCACATAGTAGTTGACCTGTAATTCACTTGTGTTTTTGCCCAGAATTTCTATATCTATCTCCGATCTGGAGGTCCAATCATCTAAACCATCATAGAAGAATAGCGCTGTGACGAGTCCATCGCCCTTAACGGCCTTAAAATTACCGTCCAGCCGACCGTAACTATATTTATTGTTGGTCCTGTATTCTCCAGAGGCGTATTCTCGGCCACGGCAATTGGCGGTATTTTCTGAGCAAGGAATGTCGTCAAGGTGGATGTACATTACCCCATTAGAGTGTTCTATGTGATCAGGACGCCATGTATTTAAAAAATTGTCGCCGTTATTCCAGTCTGATTTTGTCCAAATTAAGCAATTATATTCATCCAAATTATCAAAGAACGAAATAGACACACAGCCTTGGGATTTTGATGATGATGATAACC
>LUZO01000007.1 GCA_001603685.1 Bacteroidales bacterium Bact_23 | reverse complement strand
GGGTTGAACACCCTCAGTTTGGAAAAGGAGTTGTTATTCAGGTGCGAAGCGATGCCTGGGAGATCACCTTCATCGAGAACGGTACCCGCATTATTCAGCGCGATTTTGCCGGCCTCAGGGTGCTTGAGGCAGTGGAAACTCCTTCGGATATGGCTACTTATGAGAAAATGGAAAAAAGCCTGATCAGGGTGCTCCGCCGTTTCACCGATCTTCAGGAAACGGTTCAGTTGGGACAGAAATGGACGGGCGGAAGAATGGTATTATACCCGGGCGATTCGTCGCTGAAAGAGAAAGAGGTGCCGATTGACGCCTTTTTCCATAAAATCGTAATGGTTCGTGACCGCCTCCGCGTAATGGAGCAGAGAATAAATGCCAGCGAACTGACCGATGAAGACAAGGTGAATCTGCAGCAATATATCACCAGAATCTACGGCAGCCTTACCACCTTTAATGTATTGTTCCGGGATAAAGAAGACTACTTCGTAGGAGAGAAGGGTGTTTAAGTTTTTGTAGCGCATTTGGTTTCAGGGTTAAACAAAACCCTGGTTTTGATGTTATTGGTGATGTTTCCGGAAAGGATTTCCGCAAGCACGGGAATTTGTTGTTTTTTGTTCCGTAAACTACCGTAACTCTGTAAGTTTTAATTGTTTTAATAAGTTTTATCACTTTTTCTATGTTATTCGATCTTGATTTGATTCAGCGGGTATATGCTTCAATGCCCGGACGCGTACAGGCAGCAAGGGAAATGCTTGGCAGGCCGCTCACTTTAAGTGAAAAAATTTTATACGCCCATCTGTTTGATGGCGAGAAATTTAAGCCTTATGCCAGAGGCGTTGACTATGTCAACTTTGCACCCGACAGGGTAGCCATGCAGGATGCAACAGCCCAGATGGCGCTGCTTCAGTTTATGAATGCCGGGCGCAGCAAAACGGCGGTACCCTCAACCGTTCATTGCGACCACCTGATTCTTGCGCAGTCGGGAGCCAGGGCCGACCTCGATTCGGCTATGGATCAGAACCGCGAGGTGTACGACTTTCTGCAATCAGTATCGAATAAATACGGAATCGGCTTCTGGAAGCCGGGTGCGGGTATCATCCACCAGGTGGTGCTCGAGAATTATGCGTTCCCGGGCGGTATGATGATCGGAACAGATTCGCACACGCCCAATGCCGGAGGTCTCGGGATGATTGCCATCGGAGTGGGCGGCGCGGATGCCGTTGATGTGATGGCCGGAATGGCATGGGAGCTGAAAATGCCCAGACTGATCGGCGTAAAGCTTACCGGAAGGCTCAATGGCTGGACATCGGCCAAGGATGTGATTCTGAAAGTGGCCGGAATCCTGACCGTAAAGGGCGGAACCGGCGCCATTGTTGAGTATTTCGGCGAAGGCGCCGATACGATCTCGGCAACCGGCAAAGGAACCATTTGCAATATGGGCGCCGAAATAGGGGCAACCACCTCCGTTTTCGGCTACGACAGGAAAATGGGTGCCTACCTCAGGGAAACAGGCAGGGAAGTGATTGCCGATATGGCCGATAAAATCATGGCCGACCTGCGCTCTGATGAGGATGTTTATAAAAATCCCGAAAAATATTACGACCAGTTGATTGAAATTGACCTTTCGAAGCTGGAACCTCATGTAAACGGGCCTTTTACCCCCGATGCCGCCTATCCGGTTTCGGAATTTGTTAAAGTGGTAAGGGAAAAAGGTTATCCAGCTCAGCTTGAAGTGGGGCTGATCGGCTCCTGCACCAACTCTTCGTACGAAGACCTTACCCGTGCCGCTTCCATTGCAAGGCAGGCAAAAGAGAAGAAGCTGAAGGTGAGGGGCGAGTTTATCGTTACGCCGGGTTCCGAGCAGATCAGATACACCACGGAGCGCGACGGGCTGCTTGATGTTTTCGAAGAGATCGGCGGCGTGGTGATGGCAAACGCCTGCGGCCCCTGTATCGGCCAGTGGAAACGCCATACCAGTGATCCGGAACGGAAAAACTCAATCATTACCTCGTTCAACAGGAACTTTGCAAAGCGAAACGATGGCAACCCGAACACCCATGCCTTTGTGGCTTCGCCTGAATTGGTAACCGCATACGCCATTGCCGGCGATCTTACTTTCAATCCGCTTACCGATAAGCTGCAGAACGAAGACGGAGAGTGGGTTTCGCTCGACCTTCCGGAGGGTCTGGAGCTTCCCGCAAAGGGATTTGAGTTTGAGGATGCCGGGTTTATTGCTCCGATGGAAGACGGAAGCGGTGTGGAAGTGGTTGTAAAGCCCGGTTCGTCGCGCCTTCAGCTGCTTGAGCCGTTTGCCCCGTGGGATGGAAAGGATATGCCGGAGCTTCGCCTGCTGATCAAGGCAAAGGGCAAATGCACCACCGACCACATCTCGATGGCCGGTCCCTGGCTCAGGTTCAGAGGGCACCTCGACAACATCTCCGATAACCTGCTGATTGGTGCGGTGAATTTTTTCAATGAGAAGACAAACCTGGTAAAGAACGGCCTTACAGGCGATTACGGAGCCGTTCCGGCGGTTGCCCGTGCCTACAAGGCTGCTGGCCAGGGATCAATTGTGGTGGGCGATGAGAACTATGGCGAAGGATCGTCGCGTGAGCATGCCGCCATGGAGCCGCGACACCTTGGCGTGAAAGTGGTGCTGGTAAAGTCGTTTGCCAGAATCCATGAAACAAACCTCAAGAAGCAGGGAATGCTGGCCCTCACTTTTGCCGACAAAACGGATTATGATAAAATCCGCGAGAATGACCTGATTTCGGTGAACGGCCTCACCGGCTTCGCTCCGGGAAAACCGCTTTCGGTTACCCTGAAGCACGACGACGGCACCACGGAAACCTTCAGCGTGAACCACACCTACAACGAGGCACAGATTGAGTGGTTCAAAGCGGGAGGCGCCCTCAACCTCATCAGGAAGCAGGCGGGACTATAACCCGGCCTGAACGGGAACGGGGGAGTGGCAGCACCGGAAGCGGCAGGCGGCTGATTGCCGGGAAATGCATGAATTTTTGATGAATTCACGGCGTTTTTGCAATAATCAGCCAAATGCTCCGTTTCTTTGCCAGTGAATATTGTTCACTGAATAATTGCACAGCTAAAAACAAGATTTGTGATCAGAAAAATATCTCTGCTATTTGTATTGATATCCGGTCTTTTCCTTTCCACCGGCCTTATGGCCCAGATCGGAGGGACAAGCACCTACCGCTTTCTTAATCTGCCCAATTCGCCGCGGGTTGCCGCTCTTGGCGGGAACTTTCTGGCCATAGCCGATCAGGATCTTTCGGTTGGATTAAACAACCCCTCCATGATCAGTCCCGAGATGCACAATGCCCTGTCGCTGAATTTTGTGGATTACTACACCGACATAAACTACGGCTTTGTCAGCTATTCGCGGACATTCGACAAGCTCGGCAGTTTTGCGGCAAGCATGCAATACATCGATTACGGCAGATTTACCTATACCGATGAAACCGGGATTCTGGGCGAAGAGAGCGGCGAATTCACCGCCGGTGAGTATGCATTCGTACTGGGATGGGGGCGCAGGCTCGATTCGCTCTTCAGCATTGGAGCCAACCTGAAACCGGTTTTTTCCACCTTCGAAACCTACAATTCGTTCGGGCTGGGTGTGGATGTGGCCGCCTCTTACCATGCCCGTTCGGGCTTTACCGCATCGCTGGTGGCCCGGAACATCGGCAGACAGATCAGCACATATACGGCCGCCAATCGCGAACCCCTGCCGTTCGAACTGCAGTTCGGCCTTTCGAAGAAGCTGAATCACATGCCTTTCCGCTATTCGTTGCTGCTTACCAACCTCCAGAAATGGGACCTGACCTATTACGATCCGCTTGAAGATGTGGTTGATCCGTTTACCGGCGAATTGAAAACAAAAAGCAAAACCGGCGAGATGGTTGACAAAGCGCTGAGGCATGTTGTGCTGGGCGGTGAGTTTCTGCCCACCAAAAACTTCAGCATCCGTTTCGGATACAATTATCAGCGCCGCCAGGAGATGAAAATTGAGAGCAAGCGATCAACCGTTGGGTTTTCATGGGGTTTCGGCTTCAGGATTTCAAAGTTTAACTTCTCCTATTCCCGTTCAACCTATCATCTTGCCGGATCGCCAAACTTCCTGAGCATTGCCTTCAATCTCGGAGAATTCGGCAAAAGCCGCACTTCCGTCGACGGCGGGCTTCAATAGTTTTGCCGTATTTACTGTAAAAGTACTCACTGCATTGCTTATTTTTGCAGCATGAGCCATCCTTTTCCCATCATCGAAATCGACCGTTTTTCCGGATTCTGTTCGGGGGTGAACCGTGCCATAAAGGCAGCCGAAGAAGGGCTGAAGCGTTACGGTACCATTCATTCGCTGGGCAGCCTGGTGCATAACGAGGAGGAGATCAGCCGGCTCAGAAAGCTGGGTATGGAGTTTATTACCCATGAGGAGGCCGATGGAAGCAAACAGGTGGTTTTTATCCGAGCCCACGGCGAGCCGCCTGAAACCTACCGGAAGCTTGAAGATCAGGGGGCAGTGGTCATCGATGCTACCTGCCCGGTGGTACTCCGCCTGCAGCACAGGGTAAGGGAGAGCAGCAGGCAATTCAGGGAGAGCGGATCAGGACAGGTGGTGATTTTCGGCAAACCGGGGCATCCTGAAATAATCGGGCTTCTGGGGCAGGCCGAAGGGAATGCCCTGCTGATCAGCAAAAAAGAGGAGGCGGAACTGATTGACTACAGCCAGCCGCTTCATCTGTTTGTCCAGACCACTGCCAGCGAAGCTGAGTATGCGGAACTTTGCGTCATCATAGCCGCGAAATCACGGCAGCAGACCGGAAGAAGCGATATGGTTACCGTTACCAACAGCATCTGCCGCCAGATGAGCCGCAGGGTACCTGAACTGAAAGCATTTGCCGCAAGGCACGATGTACTTATCTTTGTGAGCGGAAAGGATAGCTCGAACGGGAAATACCTGTCGGGAATCGCACGGGAGGTCAATCCGGAAACCTATGTGGTGGCCGGAGCCGGCGAGGTGGAAAACTGGTTCTTCGGAGCTGCTTCAATCGGAATATCAGGAGCAACTTCAACCCCCGTCTGGCTGATGGAAGAGGTGGCGGCAAGAGTCAGCGAAATCGTTCAATCAAACAAATAGCATATGTATCTCAGAAAACTAACCATTTACAATTTTAAGAATTACGCCGAGGCTTCGCTTGAGTTTTCTGAGAAAATCAACTGTTTTACCGGCCGCAACGGCTCGGGGAAAACAAATCTGCTCGATGCCATTCACTACCTTTCGTTTACGAAAAGTTACTTCAACCTGTCGGATATGCAGAATATCAGGCATGATGAGGATTTCTTTGCCATTCACGGCCAGTTTGTGCGCAACGGAAACGGAAATGATGAGGTGAGCTGCATTCAGAAGAGGAATCAGCGCAAGCAGTTCAAGATCAATACGAAGGAGTATGACCGGATGGCTGACCACATTGGCGAATTCCCTCTGGTGATGGTTTCGCCGTACGACCGCGATATGATCAACGAAGGGAGCGAAACCAGACGGAAATACATGGATATGGTCATTTCGCAGTTCGACCGCATGTATCTCAACGATCTGATTACCTATAACAAGGCGCTGGCTCAGAGGAATGCGCTGCTGAAGGACTTTGCCGAGAGGCGCTATTTCGACAACACCTCGCTTGAAATATGGAACGAGCAGATGGCCGGGCCGGCCGCCCGTATCTTTGCCCGGAGAAATGTGTTTATCGAGGGATTTATTCCGGTTTTCAGAAAATATTTCGAGTTCATCAGCAACGGCCGCGAGGTGGTAGATATCGCCTATCATTCCGATTTGCGCGAAATGTCGCTCCATGAGTTGCTGAAAGCCAACCTGCAGCGCGATCTTGCCTCCCGTTACACCACTTCGGGAGTTCACCGTGACGACCTGGAATTCACCATTGGCGGATATCCGGTAAAGAAATTCGGATCGCAGGGGCAGCAAAAATCTTTTGTTCTGGCCATCAGGTTGGCACAGTTTGACTATACCCAGGGCGTTAAAGGCTATAAGCCAATTCTTCTGCTCGATGATATCTTTGACAAGCTCGACAACGAAAGGGTCTCTCAATTGATTCATCTGGTGGGCGATAACTCGTTCGGCCAGGTATTCATCACCGATACCCAGCCCGAGAGAATCAATAAAATATTTGAAGGCGGCAACATAGACCATAAGCTTTTCAGTGTTAAGGAGGGCACCGCCCATGAGGGGATGGAAATTGTGTGAAATGATAACCGGGTAAAGATAGGGGGTGCCTGTTTGAATATCAATGATTTTGCAAATCCGGGAAACCGAAACCAATATCTAATGCCATGAAAATTATCTGTATCGGGCGCAATTATGCCGAACATGCCAAAGAACTGAAAAATCCGTTGCCCGCTGAGCCGGTCTTTTTTATGAAGCCTGAATCGGCGCAGTTGCGCAACAATCTGCCATTCTTTTATCCCGACTTTTCGAACGAAATCCATTATGAGGCCGAACTGGTGCTGCACATCAACAAGGTTGGGAAGAACATTCAGGAGAAGTTTGCGCATACCTATTACGATGGCATCGGCGTTGGCATTGATTTTACCGCGCGCGACCTACAGCAGAAGGCAAAAGAGAAAGGACTGCCCTGGGAGATGGCAAAGGCATTTGATTTTTCGGCGCCCGTAAGCAGATTCCTGCCGATATCGGATTTTCCCGATCTGAACGACATCACCTTCGGACTCTACAAAAACGGCGAAATCGTCCAGAAAGGGAATTCGCGCGATATGATCTTCTCATTTGATGCCATCATCGCCTATGTTTCGAAGTTTGTTACCCTGAAACAGGGCGATTATATCTTCACCGGAACGCCGGCAGGTGTCGGGCCGGTGAAAATCGGCGACCGCCTCGAGGCTTTTATCGGGAATGAAAAAATGCTGCTTTGCAACATCAGGTAATTGATTTGCAGCGCTAAACAAACGCGATATCCACAATTACCTCTGCGCCGGCGGCGCGGTTAAGCGATTTGATCAGTTTGGTTTTGGCGTAGCCCAGCTCTTCGCGCAGGGCGGGAGAGTTCAGCTTCACGAAAAGGGTTTTGTTTCTGATGTAAAGGTGGGTGGTGTCGCGTGCAATCATCTTCCCCACCACCTTATCCCAATTGCTGATGACCCTGGCCTCATTAATCTTGTCGCCGATACCATACGCCTGTATCAGCTCCTCGATTACCTGCCTGATGGATTGATTGTTGGTGGTTTGCCTCGCCATGGATTCGATTTTCTTTCCGTAAATATAGCAATTTTCCCAATCGGTATGATTCTCCGGCCGGGTTAATCTTCAGGCAAAACTCAGATTTTAACTGAGTTCTTATTGAATCCCCTCAGTTTTATGGCCGTAATGATTTTCTTTGTGTAAAGCGGAAAATCGGCCTTCATCATCCAGTCGTAATAGGAGGGTTCGTTTCCGAAAATCTCCTCCACCGTCTTTCCCTTGTGTTTGCCAAAATTGAAGACTTCCTGGTTTTTGTCGTTAAAGATGATGTGCCCGGCAAGGTCGGCGTTCCGGTTCTGGAAAGAGAACTCATGCAAAGCCCTGATATCGTTCACCACCGGGGTGGTAACATTTCCGTCCTTGTCGGTATATTCGGCTCCCTGATAGCGTTCAATCTGCGATAGCAGGATTTCGTAGGTAGCGCGGGTATCGGCTTCGGCGGAGTGGGCATTGACAATCTCCTTGTCGCAGTAAAATTTATAGGCGGCTTTCAGCGTCCGGGGCTCCATCTTGTGAAAGATATTCTGAACATCCACAAACCGCCTGCCCTTTAAATCGAAATCAACCCCTGCGCGCAAAAATTCCTCGACCAGCAGTGGAATATCGAACTTATTGGAGTTGTATCCGCCCAGATCGCAGCCGGCGAGAAACTGTACCAGTGCGGGTGCCAGCGTTGCAAAGTTGGGCTCATCCTTTACATCTTCATCACCGATATGGTGAACGGCGGTGGCTTCTGGCGGAATCGGCATTTCCGGATTTATCCGGCGGGTGAGGGTTTCCTCACGGCCGTCGGGAGAGATTTTGATTATGCTGATTTCGATGATTTTATCGGTTCCGACATTCGTTCCGGTAGTCTCCAGATCGAAAATGGCGAGGGGTTTGGTAAGGTTTAATTTCATCTTGGGAATAAAAAAAAGCACCACCGGAGAGTTCCTGTGGTGCTGCGAATTTAATCTATTTTCAGATTCAAATGATTCTGTTCGGGTCGAAACCTTCGAGGAGCTGCTGCATGCGCTGCAGATACATGCCGCCCAGCGCTCCGTCAACCACGCGGTGGTCGTACGAAAGCGAGAGGATGAGCATGTGGCGGATGGCAATTACATCGCCCTCGGCGGTTTCGAGTACCACCGGTTTTTTCCTGATTACCCCGATTCCAAGTATGGCTACCTGAGGCTGATTGATGATGGGCGAGCCGGTGATGCTGCCAAAAGAGCCGAGGTTGGTGATGGTAAAGGTGCCGCCGGCGATATCATCCGGGTCGAGCTTGTTGGCCCTGGCCTTGTTGGCAAGGCTGTTGACATCCTTTGCCAGCCCGACGAGGTTTTTCTGGTCGGCATTCTTGATTACCGGAACGATGAGGTTTCCGTTGGGAAGTGCTGCCGCCATTCCGATATGGATGTTCTTCCTCAGGATAACCTTGTAGCCGTCGACGGAAGCGTTTACACCCGGATACTCCTTCAGCGCCTGGGCTGCCGCCTCGACGAAAATGGGCATGAAGGTGATCTTTTCCTTTTCGCGCCTCTGGAACTCATCTTTCACTTTGTCGCGCCATTTCACGATGTTGGTAACATCCACCTCGATGAATGAAGTAACATGGGGCGATACCTGCTTCGACATTACCATGTGGTCGGCGATGAGTTTTCTCATGCGGTCCATCTCCACGATTTCGTCGCCGGGGCCTGAAAATACCTGAGGTGCCGATACCTTTGGTGCGGCGGGTGCGGCTGCCGGAGCTGCGGCCGCAGGTGCCGGAGCGGGAGCGGCCACCTCTTTCTGAGGAGTTGCCGGAGCAGCAGTCCTGCTCTTCAGGTAGTTCATCAGGTCATCCTTGGTCAGCCTGCCATCCTTTCCGGTTCCCGGAATGCTGTCGAGTTCAGCCTGGCCGATGCCTTCGGTTTTTGCAATGTTCTTAACGAGCGGCGAATAAAATCTGTCGGCTGAGCTCTCAACGGCGGCAGTAGCGGTAACTGCCGGCTGAGCGGGAGCGGCGGGTGCTGCTGCAGGCTGTGCTGCTGCGGGAGCTTCGGTAACCACTTCGGTTGATTCGTCGGGATCCATCTCAATGATGGCAATCACCTTGCCGACTGCGACCACATCGCCCTCATTGAAGAGTACCTGAACCAGCTTACCCTCAACGGGCGAGGGAATCTCTGAGTCAACCTTGTCGGTGGCGATTTCTACAATCGGATCATCTTCTTCAATGGTGTCGCCGGGATTTTTAAGCCATTTGGTAATGGTAGCTTCAATAATGCTTTCGCCCAGTTTGGGCATGATAAGTTCAAATTTTGCCATTTTATCTTTGTTTGTTCCGCATCCCTCGGTCGGGAGACGGGGATTTCTGTTTGTTCGCTGGCCTATTTAACAATCATTCAGGAAAAAGGTTTAGAAAGAATTCACCCTTTGCGGCCAAGATTGCGAAATGACCTTATGAAAATATTGATATCGTTGGATAAACGATAGTCTCTGGCGTACAACATATTCAGCCTCAGAATGGTTTCCTGGTCCAGATCACTGATTTTGAGTATGTCGGTGGGATGCAGGATCCCTTTTCTGATGGCCGGCAGATTGGTTGAGCCCAGCTCCAGCCGGTTGTATCCTACCCAGCTCCGAGAGCCGAAAAGCACCTTTATGATATTCACCGGAAAATTCAGCGGATTTTTCATCACCCACATCAGCACCGGAAACAGTGGCAGCAGAAACAGCGCCGAAGCAAAGTCGAACAGACGCTTGTTCCGAAGGTTGTTCACCTTGGTAATGGAGTTGATGTCAACGATGTAGATGTCGCCGGTGGTGCTGATTGAGTTGGAGCCGATGATGGAAAGGCTTTCGGGCGGGGCAATCTTGAACTCCACTTCCAGGTTGCTGAGCTGCGCCATGGTATCGATGATCCGGTTTGCCGGAATATCGCGGGCACAGAAAATGATTTCATCTATTTTATAGATGCTGATGATTTCGGCGATGTTGGCAAAGGAACCGATGTAGCCTTCAGCCTTTTCAACCGGTTTGCCGGCATAAACCAGCCCGATGAAGGCGGGATTTCTCAGGCTGTTCCGCAGAAGACCGGCAACCCTGCCGGCTTCATCCTCATTACCGACAATGGCAAAGCGGAGGTTCTCGCTGTGGCCGAGCCGGTAGTTTCTGAATCCCAAGAAATGAAGTGCCAGCCTGAGTCCGGTCATCGAGAGCAGTCCCCACAATCCGGTAAGGATGATGATGGCGCGCGAGAACCTGAAATCAAGCGGAAGCAGCGCATAAAATACCAGGATAATGACCGTCCCTGCAAATATTCCCGTATATATCTTCCTGAGGCTTAGTGGCTTGTCGTACCCGCCGGCTATCAGTACGGAAAATAGCCATATGAATATGTAGGCCGGCAGCAGGCCAAACAGGAATAGGGGAGGGTAGTGCCCCCCGAAGGTATAGGTGACGGCCGATTCCCAGTAGTCAACAATCAGCAGCGCTCCGGAGTAGATGATGGCGGCATCGGCCAGCGGCATCAGCACCTTTTTCAGCAGGCGGTGAAGTATGGAAACCCCGGCACGCAGATAAATTGCAATGTTTATCAGGAAGGAGAACAGGCGGGCATTCTTTTTCGAAAAGTGCTTTTGGGCAAAAATTACCATTGCATTGTAGAAAACGAACACATAGTTGATGCTCGATTTCTTGGTGCTTTCGCCTTTGTAATGGATGATGCGGGCTTCCGGATAGTAATAGTTTTTGTATCCCGCCTTGGTAATGCGGTAGCTCAGGTCAATGTCTTCACCGTACATGAAGAAGGTTTCGTCGAGCAGGCCGGTTTTATCAAGAGCCTCCCTGCGCATCATCATGTAGGCGCCCGACAGTACATCCACCTCATGGGTTTCGTTGTTGTCGAGGTAGCCTAAGTGGTACTTCCCGAATATCCTCGATTTCGGAAAGAGCGCCGACAGCCCGAAAATCTTGTAGAATGCAACGGCCGGTGTCGGCAACCCGCGCTTTGATTCGGGCAGGAACTTGCCGCTGCCGTCAACCATTTTAATCCCAAGCCCGCCGGCATCGGGGTGGGCATCCATAAATTCCACCGAACGCGTAAAAGTGTCCAGCTCCACAACCGTATCGGGATTTAACAGCAGCACATATTCGCCGGTCGATTCACGGATGGCCTGATTGTTGGCAACCGAAAAGCCGGTGTTTTCGGTATTGGCAATCAGCCTCACATTGGGAAACTTCTCCCTTACCATTTCCACCGAACCGTCAACCGAGTTGTTGTCAACCACAAAAACCTCGGCCCCGAGGCCCCGGATGGCAGCCTCAACCGAGTGAAGGCATTGCTCAAGAAAGTATTTTACATTGTAGTTGACTATGATAACCGAAAGCTTCATGAGGTGCTCTTTCTTTCAGCCTGTAAAGATATGGAATAATCGGCAACGGCAATCCGGCATTGCTTCGAAAATGACGGGGAGGCTAAAAGGGTGGTTCCAACCCTGTTCGGGAGAAAATGATGAAGAACAAAAAAGGCCGTCATGATTCTGACAGCCTTATTGTAGTCGGGGTGAATGGATTCGAACCATCGACCCCCTGGTCCCAAACCAGGTGCGCTAACCGGACTGCGCTACACCCCGGACTAATTAAAAAAAGAGGATCTGAATCCTCTTTGCGGTGAGGGGGGGATTCGAACCCCCGGTACCGTTTCCAGTACGACAGTTTAGCAAACTGTTGGTTTAAGCCACTCACCCACCTCACCAAACGGAGTGCAAAATTACAAAACGATTTTGTATTACCAAATTTTATTTCTCCATAAACTGAAAATTATATCAATTGTTGTTGAAACGGGAAATCCAGGGATAAAGAAATAAGTAATGGTTAAATTGTATTATGTTGATTATGAATATTTTAAAATTAAGGTTGTTTTTCAGAGTGGAAATGTAAATCTTATTTACCCTGCCCAAATGCCCTGAAAACAAGCCCGTTTGTGGATTACGCTGACCGGTTA
>LUZO01000006.1 GCA_001603685.1 Bacteroidales bacterium Bact_23 | reverse complement strand
GTCAGATGTGTATAAGAGACAGTGATGATTTCCTGTAATAATTTAACCATATAAAACACAATAGTTATGTTAGCAACTTTAAAATTTCCCATCATGGGATACATCAGAATCAGGCTTATCGTAAAGAAAGGCTATAAATGGCTTGCCGAACTGGTTGGGGCAGATCTTGAGATTGAAGTATCTGAGGACGATTTTATCATTGACAAGTGATAAAATATCCGGCAAACGCAATATAAAAAGCGGGGCAAAATCCTGTCCGGCAGCAGCTATGCGTGCATTATCCTGATACCATCATTCCAAAAGAACGGTAACTACCGGCCTGCTATATTATATAATACCTATCGTATAAACTTTTAACTTTGCAGAAAGTTAAAGTTATTCCATGATCCTTGCGAGGGAAATCACCAAATCGTACGGCAGCCTGAAAGTGCTTAAAGGCGTGTCGCTTGATATCAGCAAAGGCGAAATTGTTTCCGTTACCGGAGCTTCAGGCGCCGGCAAATCCACCCTTTTGCACATTCTGAGCACCATCGACCGTGCCGACAGCGGTTCGGTAATGGTTGACGGAATAGATATCCGCAAGCTCAACGACCGGCAGCTTGCCAATTTCCGGAACCGGAAAGTGGGATTTATTTTCCAGTTTCACCATCTGTTGCCGGAATTTACCGCGCTCGAAAATATATGCATTCCGGCTCTGATTGCGGGAACCGGCCGCCGCGAGGCCGAACAGCGGGCCATGGAACTGCTCGACTTTCTGAGCCTGAAGGAGCGGGCAACCCACAAACCATCGGAACTCTCGGGCGGCGAACAGCAGAGGGTAGCCGCCGCCAGGGCATTGATTAACCGGCCGGCAATCCTTATGGCCGATGAACCTTCGGGAAACCTCGACTCGGCAAACGCCCGCCAGTTGCATCAGCTGTTTTTTGAACTCAGGGACAAATTCGGACAAACCATCCTGATTGTTACCCACAACGAAGAGCTCGCCACAATGTCGGACAGAAGGCTCTATATGCAGGACGGGCTGATTGTTAACCGTACCGCCTGATTTATGCATGTAGCCAATAAACTGCCGGAATTTGCGTTAAAACTCTTCGAAACCAGTACCAGTTTGCGAATTATCTGAATAACAATGAATAAAAAAAGCTTCAGGCATTTTTTGCCGGTAACCATCCTTACCTTACTGTTCACCCTGTTCCTTTCGGCCGGCGCCGTAGCACAGAATCTTGACGCAGCCCGCGCCCGGCAATTCGAAGAGGCCATTTTGCGCGGAGAGGAGTTTCTGAACGCAAAGGAGTACGCAAAGGCAAAAGCCGAATATCAGAAAGCGCTGAGCATTGACCCTTCGGCAAAATATCCGAAAGATAAGCTGGCTCAGATACGGAAAGTATATACCGACCCCGAAGATGAGGCGAGATTCGCCGCCGCCATCGAAAGCGGAAACCGGCTGATGCAGGCCAAAAAATTTGAGGAAGCCCGCGATCAGTTCTCCATAGCCCTGAACATAAAACCCGACGACAAGCCTACAAGGGATAAGTTGAACGAAGCTGAAAAATCGGCGGCTGCCAGGCAGGAGATGCTGAAACAATACGCAAAGCTGATTGCGGATGCCGACCAGCTTTATGCCGCCGAAAAACTGGCTGAAGCCAAAGAGTTATATGCAAATGCCGCAGCGCTGAACCCGGATGAAAAGCATCCGGCAAACCGCGTGCGTGAAATCGAAACCAAACTGGCAAAAGACAAGGCACAGCAGGATTCGTACGACAAGCTGCTGGCTGAAGCCGACGACGCCTATATGGAAAGGGATTTCGCCACGGCAAAGGCAAAATACGAACAGGCATCAAAGGTAAAACCGGCGGAAAACTATCCCAAAAGTATGATTGCCCGCGTGGAGGAGAGCCTTTCGCAGATGAAGGATGCCAAAGAAAACTACCAGAAAACCATTAACTCTGCCGATAAGCTGTTCCAGTCGGGCGATTACGAAACGGCGCTGACAGCCTATCAGAATGCTTCAAAAATTCTGCCCGATGAAAAATATCCGGCCACTCAGATCGGAAAAATAAACGACATCCTGAAGCAGAGGCAGCAGCTCGACGAAAACTACGGCAAGGCAATTGCTTCGGGCGACGATCTGTTTCTGAAAGGGAAATATGAAGAGGCGCGCACGGCCTATCAGCAGGCGCTGGCTTTGAAACCCGCCGAAAGCTACCCGAAACAGCGCACCGGTGAAATCGACGGAATACTGGCTGAAGCCAAAGCGGCTGAAATCCTGAAAAACTACAACAATAAGATTACGGAAGCCGATGCCCTGTTCAGGGAAAAGGATTATGGCAAGGCGCTGGCAGCCTACCGCGAGGCGCAAAAAATAAAGGCGGATGAGAAATATCCGGATCAGCAGATCAGTGCAATCAACAGGATACTGGCCGAAGAACAGGCTGCCACGGATGCCTTTAATGCCGCCATTGCTTCAGCCGATCAGCAGTTCGAAGCAAAAAACTACGCCGAAGCCAGGGAGCAGTACAACCGAGCTCTGGAAATCAACTCCAAAGCGCCCTACCCTGCCTCACAGATTGCCAGAATCGACAAACTGATTGCCGGACAGAAAGAGATTGACGAAAACTACCAGAAAGCACTGAAAGAGGCCGACCGCTTCTACAGCGATAACAACTACGGCAAGGCTGAAACCGAGTACAACAGGGCATCGGCTCTGAAACCCGAAGAGGCCTATCCGAAAGAGAAGTTGCAGAAAATCAGGGAAGCACTTGAAAAGCTGCGCTCCGCTGATGAGAGTTTTGCCGCACTGATTGCCGAAGGCGACCGCTATTTCCAGGAAAACGACCTTGAAAATGCAGCCTCGGCATACAACAACGCACTGAGTATCAAGCCCGGCGAAAAATACCCCTCGGGCCGCATTGCGGAGATTGGCAAGGCAATGGAAAATCAGCGGATCCAGCGCGGGAAATACGACACCGAAACCGCTGCGGCCGACAAGCTTTTCGAAGGCGGTAAATATGCCGAAGCCCGGAAAGGCTATCTGAAGGCGCAGGAAATTATGCCTGCCGAAAGCTATCCTGCTCAGCAGATTGCAAAAATCGACAACATCACCAAAGAGCGGGAAGCACTGGAAGAAAATTACAGCAGGCATATTTCCAATGCCGATGCCGCCTTTAGCAACAAAAACTATGAAGCGGCAAAACAGTCGTACCAGCAGGCTCTTCTTCTGAAACCAAACGAAAAATACCCGTCGGAGCGGATCGCCCTGGCCGAAAAGCAGATCGAAGCCGAAAACTCAATGCTCGACAGTTATCGCAAAACCATCGCCGAGGCGGATGCGCTGTTTTCAGCCTCGGATCTGAAAGGGGCGCAGACCAGATACAACGAAGCGCTGAAACTGAAGCCCGGCGAAGCTTACCCTGCACAGCAGATTGAATTGATCAACCGCACCATCGCCGACCAAAAGGCGAATGAAAAGGCATTTGCAAAGGCCATTGAGGAGGCCGACCGCTTCTTTGTGGTAAAAGATTACAGGCAGGCGCAAACCAGGTACAACGAGGCGCTTTCGTTAAAGCCGGGCGACACCCACGCCGGCTCCAGAGTTCAGCAAATTGCCAGGATTCTCGGCGAACAGGAGGAGCTGGAACAGCAGTATGCCACCGCCATTGAACTGGGCGATGCCAAATTCTCGGAGGGTTTGCTGGATGAAGCCGAAGCCGCATACCGCCAGGCGCTGAAGCTAAAGCCATCGGAAGCCTATCCCGACAAACAGATAGGCCTGATTACCCGCAAGCGCGATGAAGCTAAGCTGCTGACCGAAAAATATGCCGGAGCCATTGCCAAAGCCGATGCCGCGCTGGAAGCCGGCGACTATACCAATGCGCTGGCAGGCTATCAGGAGGCGCTTGGCTACAAGCCCGGATCGGAATATCCGGCAGGAAGGGTGCGCGAAATCAGCAACATCATTCAGGAGCAGAAAATGCTTGCCGACAAAAGCTATTACGATGCAATCCAGCAGGCCGACCAGCTCTACTCGGAGAAGGATTACACCTCGGCAATGAAGTATTATGAAACGGCGCAGTCACTGAAACCGGCCGAAAAATACCCCATTGACAGGATACTGGCCATCCGCACCATTTTTCAGGAACGCGCCATGAACCAGATGGCAGCATACAACAAACTGATTATCAATGCCGACAGACTTTACCAGGATAAGATTTTCGACCAGGCCATCGACGCCTACCTCGAGGCATCACTTGCCAAACCTGACGAGACATATCCGGCTGATATGATCAGGAAAATCAGGAAATACCTCGAAGACCACGCGATGGTTGATCTGATAAATCAGACAACGGCAATTGAAATGGATACCGAGAAGAAAATCACCTTCACTCCCATTGAAATGCGTCTGCGCAAAAACAACTACATCTCGCTTAAGGCGCGCAAAACCAGTGAATCGGATCCGAAGGTTTTTGTTAACTACGGCAAGGGTTCCCAGAAAAACGGCGGAATCGTACTCAGAAGTATCACAACGGACGAAACAGCCGACTATCTGATCAGGATAAGCATCCAGGATAAGTGGTACCGCGAGGATAACAACTGGATAGCGATTTACGCCGAGGGCGGAAGCGTGGAAATTACCCGCATGCAGATTGCGCAGGGTGATTAGGCCCAGATTATTCGGTTAAGTATTTCCAATGCTGAATTTGGGTTAAAGACAGCATTTCAGGCTTTGAATTTGCGTTTCCGGCATTAAGATTTCCATCAGCAGCCTTCTGAATTTCAGAATTTCAGGGGCAATGCAGCCACTTTTTAAAATCTTTTCAAATTTGCATCGTCCTGCAGATTGATATCGTTTTTTTTAAGAGATTTGTATCGTTTTGCAAACCGCTGTTCATTATGGAAAAATACTTTGAGCCTTTCCGGAAAAACATCATTGGCAACGACCTGGAATATGACACCCCATACGGTCGCAAACAACTGATATACGCCGACTGGATAGCCAGCGGCCGGCTCTACAAGCCCATTGAAGAGAAGCTTTTCAGTGAAATCGGACCCTATGTCAGCAACACCCACACCGAAACCAACGAAACCGGGACCTCGATGACCCTCGCTTATCACGAGGCGCACCGCATCATTAAAAAGCATGTAAACGCAGGGCAGGATGATGTGATCATTACTTCGGGGTTCGGCATGACCGGCGTGGTGGTGAAGTTCCAGCGCATGATGGGGCTGAAAACCTGCGGTTTGCTCACCGATACCAAATGTTTCAAGGAGAAAGAGAGGCCGATAGTGTTTGTGACGCACATGGAGCATCACAGCAACCACACCTCCTGGTTCGAAACCGTAAGCGATGTGGTTGTTCTGCCTCCCGACAAGGATTTGCTGGTTGATCCGGAAGAACTGCGCAGGCAGTTGGAATTATACAAAGACCGTCCGCTGAAGATCGGTGCATTTACGGCATGCTCAAATGTAACGGGCATCGGCACTCCGTATCATCAACTGGCCAGAATCATGCATGAGCATGGCGGATTCTGCTTCATCGACTTTGCCGCTTCAGCGCCCTATCACGACATCAACATGCATCCGGAAGATCCGATGGAAAAGCTGGATGCGGTTCTGTTTTCGCCGCACAAATTTCTGGGCGGGCCGGGCTCTTCGGGCGTACTGGTCTTCGACCGTTCGATGTACAACAGCCGTACTCCCGATCAGCCGGGTGGCGGAACCGTGGACTGGACCAACCCCTGGGGTGAGTATAAATATGTGGATGACATCGAATCGCGCGAAGACGGCGGAACTCCCGGTTTCATGCAGGCCATCCGCACTGCCCTCTGCATAAAGCTGAAAGAACAGATGGGCACCTCAAACATGATGAAAAGAGAGGAAGAGCTGCTTGAAACCGCATTTGAACGGCTCGACCAGATTCCCCGCCTTCATATCCTTGCCGACAAACAGCGGAAACGACTCGGCATCATCTCATTCTATTTCGAAGACATTCACTATAACCTGCTTGTAAAGCTGCTTTCCGACAGATACGGCATTCAGGTAAGGGGCGGTTGCGCCTGCGCCGGCACCTACGGCCACTTCCTGCTTGATGTCAGCTACGAGCATTCAAAAAGAATCACCGAACTGATCAACCACGGCGATTTATCGGAAAAACCGGGATGGGTCAGGCTATCACTCCATCCGACCATGACCGATCAGGAATTGGATAAGATTCTGACTGCCATCAAAGAGATTGGTGAAAACCACAAAGAGTGGGAAAAGGATTACACCTACAACAAGCGCACCAACGAGTTCGTGCACATCAGCAACTCAAGGCACATAAATGAAAGGGTGAACGAGTGGTTTAAGCTTTAAGCTTAAATTTCTTCGTTGCTCAGGGTAATCAGGGTGATTTCGGGGAGTATGCCTACTCTTCCGGGATAGCCGATGTGGCCGAGTCCGCGGTTTACATACAGGTAATTATCGCGGCCGCCGGCGTTGCTCTGGATGGTAAGGCCCGCCCAGTGCTTGAACATATACCTTGCCGGGCTCCATTTTACGCCAAATGCTTCGATGCCAAGCTGCATTCCATGGGTATGGCCTGAAAGCGTAAGGTCGAAACGGCGGTAATTCTGCGATACCTCAGCTTCCCAATGCGTGGGGTCATGTGTCAGCAGCAGGTTGAAATCGCCGTACTCCACATTCTCCATTGTTTTGGCCAGATCGCCGTAACGCTTGAAGCGGGCGATGGCACTCCAGTTTTCAACTCCGGCTATCAGCAGCTTTGCACCGTTAATATTCAGTGAGTCGGTTGAGTTGCGAAGCAGTTTCCAGCCCAGCCTGTCGTAGAAATCAAGCAGTTGTCTGAGATTTTCGTCCTTTTCCTGCTCCGTTTTCCAGGAAACATAATCGCCGTAGTCATGGTTTCCGAGTATGGCGTAGATTCCCAGCGGGGCCATCAGGCGCGCAAGCGTCTTCTCAAATCCTTTGATCTCAGCCGAGGAGAAGTTCACCATATCGCCGGTGAAGACAATGATATCGGGATTCAGTTCATTTACCTTATCAACTGCCTGCTGAAGCGGATTTACCGACATCCAGCTTCCCAGATGAATATCCGAAAGCTGAACGATCTTCAGGCCGTCAAGTGCTTCGGGAAGGTCTTCGATAAACAGGTTAACATTGTGAACCTTAAATTTATAGACCCAGATTGTACTTCCAATCAACAAGCCGGCAAACGCCAGGCTACCAACAAATATTCCCATTCGCTTAAAAAAAAAAAATGCCTTGTTTACAGGTCCTGTTTCCGGATATTAAACCTGAAACAAAGGCTTTAATTTGTAAAAAAAAGTCAGGCAGCAGAGGGATTACCATAACGGTTTTCGCCAGAAACACCATCAATGGAAATCCCGGCAGAAAAATCTGCCAGAATCTGCCTATATCCTGCATTGGCACTATGGCCACAAAAAACAGAAACAGTACCAGAACAGTCAGGGGCGTCCACCAGAGGATATTCAGGGTGTAGCGAAGTGCTTTCGGAAATTTGCGCCACAACACACGGATACTCCGGAACATCATCCAGTCTATCAGAAAAAGAAGCAAAAGAAAAGGTGTTCTTCCCGAATATTTGGGCAGGGCAGTCTTTAAAAGCCAATAGAGTGTGATTACCAACAGGATTCCGACAAGGACCGGAGCAACTTTCTTGATAATTCTTACTGAAGTAACACCCACTAAAAGAA